>DUES01000214.1 GCA_011192055.1 Dehalococcoidia bacterium | reverse complement strand
AGAAGCAGTTCCGAATATTTCAACGATTCGTGGGTATTAACCGGCGCTTCAGGTACGAACGGCACTTCATCATGGATATACCTGTCTACCGCCGGCACAATACCAACGGCGAGACACTCAGTAGTTGCCGCTTATAACTCATCCAAAAACATGTCGGTTGTATTTGGAGGAGTGGATAGCAGTAACAAGATACAAATGGACCTGTGGGGGCTTACCAATGCCAATGGTCTTCAGGACGATACTTCGAACTGGAGCAAGCTGGCTATTGATGGGACCCCGCCAACGGCTCGTGCGCATATGGCTGGTGCTTATGATGAAACCAGTGACACGCTCATACTCTTTGGTGGTGGCGCTTATTCAAGCTCCGCAGGGACTTTGTATAACGAAACATGGACAATCCGCGATGTGACGAGTAACCCCTCCTGGCATAAGTTAAATCCGGCAGGGACCCTGCCGACAGCCCGTAGAGACGCGTCAGCAGTCTATGATGCTGCACGTAATCGCCTGATAGTATTCGGTGGGAATACATCAACAGCCTATTCTCCTGAATCATCCGGACGGACCAATGACACCTGGATTCTGTCCAATGCCAACGGCACTGGTGGCACGCCTGCATGGAGCCAGCTAAACACCCTGGATAAGCCTCCTGCAAGGTCTGGACACACAGCCATATTTGACAGTGCGAGTAAGAGAATGGTTGTTTTTGCCGGTGGTGGTACCGACAATTACGTAAGGGATGACGTGTGGGTATTGACAAACCCGGGAGAAACAACATCTTCATGGGCTGAGTATGATGCCGGAAGACCCTGTCCTAAGGGAAGGGTCTCTCATTCCGCAGTTTATACGGGTAGCGCAAAGAACAGGATGATAATCTTTGGCGGGAATACCGGAAACTGGAACCTCGTAAACGATGTATGGGCGCTGAGAAATGCAAACGGCCTTCCGGCAACACCGGTGAGAGATATCAGCATAAAAGCGGCGTCCGCGAGCCTCTGTACGGATTATACTTTGCAGCTCACCGCCGTAGCGACAGGTGATGCGTCTGATAATGAAGTCAGCGGGGCACTTTACACCTGGAGTTCGAGTGATTCCGGTATTGCCACAGTAAGCTCAACCGGCCTTGTGAAGGGGGCAGGCCCGGGCACAGCCACGGTTACGGTCACGTTCACTGATGTGTCAGGCCAGACCATTACAAGCCAGTTCGTTATTACCATCGCTGGCGTCCCCGCTACCGAAGTTGCTCCTCCCACCGGGACTGAGCCTGTCATACCGCCTGCAGGAATGGGCAAGTCGGTATACGACGGGACCTACATAGGCATGTTCACTTATGAGTACCAGGAGCACAAGCCTGACGGAAAAGGCAACTGGGTAGAAGGCGAATGGATTACCGATGTCTTCAGGCTCACTGTGACCTTTAAGCATATAGCCACCGTATCTGGGATAACCACTCTTGAAATCACGGAGGTCATCTGCAGCGACGCCAGCTTTGGTACCGGACTGGCTGGTATTACGCCTTCTTTTGGCTCAGTAGCAGTGATGCCTGCGGAGCCTCCCACCACGCCTATAAACCCTTCCCAGGATGGCATGGGAGTTGCAGTCCTCTTTCCCGACGGTGCCTCCCTCTTGACGGAGAACCGCGCGGGTGCTCTCCATGTGAGCTCTGACGGTAGGACGCTGTCAAACAGCCTTGACCCTGGTATCCAGGACAAAACCTGGGTTGCTGTGACCACGCAAGGTCCTCTTTATTCGGGGGACCCTTCCGGTGTTTACTATACTTACAAGTTTAAGAGCTGGAGCCTCACCAGGAGTAATAAGTAAGAGGTTGCACCGTTCACTCTGGGCACTGAATGGTGGTTTGACAGGGGGAATGGGCCAGTAGAGTCCCTGAAGGGTATTGTGTCCACTATTGACATCCCAGGTCACCTGTATTGTTACGAAGCCCTAACAAATTGTCCAGCCAACCGCGCATAGTGCAACTGGTAAAACCTTCGTTCTTGGTCCAGTAACACAACAGTGTGCTAGGCTAGCCGTTGTCCCGCAACCCCTTGACGTACCACATCTACGACGGTAATATAAGCTAGCTCACGGCATATCCCAGGTAGGCCAAAATTCATACGAGGAGGTGAAACAGTGTTTGAGCTCAAGTTCGATGCCAGCACCTGTCTGTCATGCGAGACCAACGATTGTCTGACCAGATGTCAGTATATGGACATTGACAGAGAAACGGCGAAAACGGAAATCACAAAGATAGCCAATGGCGAAGACTCCTTTGTGCTGCACGATTGTGTGACCTGTTATGCCTGTGAAGAATATTGCCCGATGGGCAACCATCCATTCTACCTGATTGTAGAGCAACAGGAGAACCTTGATGTACCACCTCTCCCGTACCCTCTCATCAAGCGGGGCGTACAAACGGGTATCCCTTTCCGGGGAGAACCGGAGATTGTGGAGGCCAAAGAACCAGCCCTGTGCATGGGTGTTTTCTCAGACCTGATGTATCTGGTACAGGGGAAGCTCTTCGACGGGTTTTCTGTAATATCGGAAGACCCGCGGAAGATGTTTCACTACTTCTGTCAGCTCATGTACCTGCACTACGCGCGCACTTCCGTGATAAAGGAGAGACTGCCGGGAATCATAGAGACCATTGCCAAACACGGTGCCGGAGAGATAGTGTTCTTCCATGATGAATGTTACGGTACCTATACTTCATACTGCTCCGCGGTGGGCATCGAAGTGCCGTTCAAACCGGTCCATCTCTTTGAGTATCTGTACAATAAACTGAACGAACTCAGGGACGAGATACAGCCACTTAATATGAAGATCGCCTATCAGCGTCCCTGTTCTTCCCGGCTCTCTGCGGACAAGCACCATTTTGTTCGGGATATCTTCGACCTGATAGGAGCACAAAGTGTAGACAGGGAGTACGTTGATGAAAACGCCCTGTGCTGCGGAGGTACAATACAGGGACAGCGAAGGGAAGGAAGTCGACTCCGCGCTGCCGATGTGCAGCAGCAAAATATCGACGATATGGTAAATGCCGGTACCGAGGTCTGCGTTTTTAACTGTCCGGCCTGCTACAACACTATGGCCGGAATGGTCTCCCGAAGGGGTATAAGGCCGATTTATATGAGTGACCTGTGTCGGCTTGCCATAGGCGAAGAACCCGCAGGATGGAGGTGATTTTATGAGTTCTGCTTATGATTCTCTGGTTGAAATAGTCGGTGGGGAACATGTTTCCACTCAGGCCGAGGAACTCTATATCTATTCCTTCGACCTTGGTACCACCGAACCTCACCGGCCCGACTACGCAGTAGCACCAAGGACGACAGAGGAAATCCAGGCAATCGTCAAGCTGGCCAACAGGGAGAGAATCCCGGTAGCGCCACTGGGTGGCGGATTGTCTCTGGCCGGGCTGGCACTGCCGCTCAAGGGGGGAATTTCGCTGGACCTGAAAAGGATGGACACCATACTGGAGGTAAATGACAGGGCAAGGTACGCAGTTGTCGAGTGCGGTGTTTCCCAGGGGCAGTTAACGTCTTACCTGGAGAGCCATTATCCCACCCTGATGCACTCCGAGCCCGGGGCGCCTCCGATGGCAACCATAGCCGGCAATATGGCCATACACGGTCAGGGTGACCTGGCACATCCTTATGGTTTCAACTCCGATATGGTTAACGGACTGGAAGTGGTCCTGCCGACCGGTGAAATCTGCCGCTTCGGTTCCTGCTCGGTATCCACGCAGTGGTACACGCAGCATCCCCTGCCTGACGTGGGGCTTTTTCTGGGGTGGGCTGGTACTACGGGTATTATCACCAAGGTATCGCTGAAGCTATTTCCACACAAGAGCATAGTAGGCTCGGGCCAGTTCGTGGTAGAAAACGAAGACCTGATTCCGGAAATTATCCACAGGATAACTCACACCGAGATGGTACATGACCTCGTAGCCTACAGCCAGGCAATTCCACCGTTTTCCAGCGGTCTTCATCACCTGACGGTAAACATGACTGCTGATTCCGAAAAAGAACTGGCATTTAAGATGGAACTGATATTCGATGATACGCTTGCACCGTACATCCGGAGTGGAGAAGGCGGGTACCTGGGCTTCAACCGGGGCTCGCAGAGACCCCAGGTGTCCAAGACTTCCGATTGGAGAAAGGGCGGCGGATTTGAATATGTAGGTTCAATAATGCCGGTGGAAACCTACCCGCAATGCTACCGGCGAGGACGCGAGATATCGGAGAGACATGACATTCCATATACCGTGCTGGGAAGGGTTATTGGTATGTCTCACGCCATGATGTTCTCCTGGACATACGCATTCAACCGGGCGGACCCGGAGACTATGAACCAGGCAAAAGAAGCGCTGCATGAAACTGATGACCTTGTCCTGGAACTCGATGGTACTATCTGGAAACCCGGGACTTACGGGCAGAAGCTGGTCATGGAGAAGATAGACCCCAACACACTCGATCTTATGAAGAAAGTGAAACAACTTCTTGACCCCAATGGTATCATGAATCCCGGTAACTGGGAGGTAGGCTGATGACGCTGGCAGACTATAAATACGCTGATATGATACACCGGTGTTTCAGGTGCGGATATTGCAAGTTCCCGGTGAACTGGATGGACGTAAACAATTGCCCGGCATACGCCAGGTTCCGCATGGAGACCTACTCCTGCGGAGGGCGATTGTGGCTGACAAGGGCCTGGCTGAGTGAAGAGATAGACTGGACCGAGCATCTTGCCCAGATACTGTACTCCTGCACGGCGTGCAAAAACTGCGAGGAAAAGTGCCCGCTTAGTTTCAACGTTAACATCCTCGACATGATAGTGGCCGCCAGAGGTGAGATGGTTGAAAGAGGCCTGGTACCATCGGAAGTCAAGGATTTTCTGGAGAACGTTGAACGGCACGGCAATCCTTACGGTAATGCCAGGGAAAGAAGAGGGGAATGGACGGAAGGGTCAGAGGTAGAGCAGTACCAGGGACAGGAATACCTGTACTACGTTGGCTGTGTAGGGTCATACGATACCAGGGCACAGGAAACGGCGCGCACTCTCGGCAAAGTCTTAAGCAAGTCCGGGGTCTCCTTTGGTATCCTGGGCAACGAAGAGAACTGCGATGGTAATGAAGTGAATACATTGGGTGAAGAGACCCTGTTTGAAATGCTCGCTGAAGATAATATCCAGAAATTCAAAGACCTGGGAGTAACAAAAATCGTCACATTGTCTCCGCATTCATACAATGCCTTCAAGAACGACTATACAAAGTATGAAGGTAACTTCCAGGTGCTGCACTATACCCAGCTCCTCAGAGACCTCATAACAGGTGGAAACCTGGATGTCTCCGGCGGTAAAAATATCAAAGTCACTTACCACGACCCCTGTTTTCTCGGTCGGTGGAATGGAGAATATGACGCTCCAAGACAGGTGCTGAGTGCTATTCCCGGCGTTGAACTCGTGGAAATGGAGAAAAACAAGGCGAGCACTCTCTGCTGTGGCGGCGGCGGGGGCAATTTCTACACTGACTTCCTGGGCGGCAGTGAGAACAGTCCGGCCAGGATAAGGGTCAGAGAAGCTATTGACACCGGAGCCAGCGTGCTGGCAGTAGCCTGTCCTAACTGTATGACCATGCTGGAGGACGCCGTGAAAGCCGAGGGACTGGAAGACCGGCTGGTAGTGAAGGACGTTTCCGAGATAGTGGGGGAGGTCTGCGGGATAGGATAGCATGGACATAGTAGCCTGCATTAAACGTATCCCCGACACCTCGGAAGCGGATATGATAAAGATAGATGCTTCTCAAACAGGTATCGAGAGAGGCTCACTGGTCTTTAAAATTAACGACTGGGATGAGTATGTCCTTGAAACGGCAGTGCAGCTTAAAGAAAGAACAGATGGTTCTCTCACCGCCGTTACTGTTGGACCGAAAGAATGGGATGATGTACTGCGGCGTGCCTTGGCTATGGGCGCCGACAGGGCTATCCGGGTTGACCAGGATATGGTCGCCGCGGATTGCCACTCTGTGGGTGCGGTACTCACCGCCCTGATTAAAACACTCACATATGATCTGGTACTTTTCGGTGCGCAGTCTGAGGACTTCGGCTGCGGTCAACTGGGTGTTATGGTTGCCGAGATGCTGGGCATTCCCCACGCTGCCCTGGTGGTGGGTCTCCAGGAAGGGGAAGAAAAAATCCGGGTAGACAGGGAACTGGAGGCAGGCTTACTGGAATCCTACACCATCGAGCTTCCGGCACTGCTGACTATCCAGACGGGAATCAACCGGCCAAGGTACATCTCGCTCGGTGGTATCAAGCGGGCCATGAGGAAAGAACTGCAGGTCGTATCATTAGGTGAGCTTGGACTGACCAGCAAGATGCTGGCTCCGCAGTTGAAGCTGGATAGATTGGAATTCCCGCCCATGGGCAAGGAAGCGGTGCTGATATCCGGGTCCGCTGAGGAATCGGCAGAACGACTTGCCAGTATTCTACAGAACGCAGGGATATTCTGAATGCCGGAGATACTGGTAGTTATTGAGCACAGAAAACAGAGAGTAGCCGATATTTCTCTCCAGATGCTAAGTAAAGGGAGGCAACTGGCTGACCGGGCAGGTGCTGACCTGCTCGCGGTTGCCATCGGCAGCGATGTCGTCAGTTTTTCAGACGAACTCACCCGGTGGGCTGACAGTGTCCTGGCAGTGGAAAACCTTGCCGCAGGGGAGATGCTGGCAGAACCGTCACAGGAGATACTGTCCTCTGTAATCAGGGAGAGAAAACCGTTCCTGGTCCTGATGGGGCACAGCTCATTCGGGATAGACCTGGCACCTGCATTGGCAATTGAGCTTGGCACACCATTGATAACGGATTGCATAGATATCTCCCTGGTGAACGGCAGTGTCAGAGCCATACGGTCGTTATACAATGGTAAGGTAAATGCTGTCTATTCTTTCACTCCGTCCGAAACAATAATGGTGACAGGACGCATCGGTGAGTTCCCGGTTGAAGAAGGCAACAGAGAAGGAAAGGTCGAGTGGATTGATTTTTCACCGGAAGAAAAGCACGACTTCAAGAGGTTCGAAGGATATACCGAGCAGGAAGCTGCCGGGGTGGATATCACGCAGGCAGAGGTACTGATCTCAGTCGGACGCGGTATAAAAGATAAAAGTAACATAGAGGTTGCCGAGCGACTTGCCCATGAGCTTGGGGGAGTTCTAGCCTGCTCCAGACCGGTAGCGGATTATGGATGGCTGCCGGCAGAATACCAGGTTGGTTTATCGGGAAAGACAGTGAATCCAAAACTGTACCTGGCCCTCGGTATAAGTGGTGCCTTCCAGCACATAGTTGGTATGAAAGGCGCAAAGATGATTATCGCCGTGAACAGGGACAATAAAGCACCCATTTTCCGTGTTGCTGACTACGGTATAGTGGATGATATATTTAAGGTCATTCCGCTGCTGGTTCAGAAAATCTCCGAACTCAGAAACTGAATCGCGTAACCAACTGTGTAAAAGGTTAAGCTGGTCTGGGTATTTTTTTCTCACGCTTTTTCAAGAAGTGAATTTAATAGTCTATCTATAGAACCAGAAACTACTTACTATACTCAATATACTGGAAGCGGAAATTCAGATATTCCCGTTGAAGTAAAAAGAATGAAAGAGGTATCGAGAGTAATGATTCTGCCCAAATAATGAAAGTTATTGAAAAAACTCTACGTGTCTTCCGAGACCGCTCTCTATATTGTGTTCAGTACTTTTAAATACTAACACGATAAATGCAGTCTACCCATCAAAGACGTTAGAAGAGCTGATAAACTACTCCAGAAATCGTCCTCATCCTGTCTCTCTCCTGGTAAATATGCCTATTATATATCCCTGAACAACTGATGCCAGAATAGTGAAAACTGTTAGTAAAGCCACATATACCCAGCCGAAATAAGTTATCATGACGGGCAAGAGGAATGGTTTGACCGCCCTGTTGTACAGGAACACAGCTATCAGCATATTTCCTGCACCTTTTTCGCGCAATTCCTTGAGCAGGGGATACCATACATAGATTGGACCCATGGAGATAATTCCAGTAACCACCGAAAGCAAGATACCTTTGATATTAGTACCACTGCCTAGAAGACGGACAATCCGGGCTGGTTTGATAAACAGGTTCAGGACTAACATTACCCCAAAGACCAGGGCTAAAGATGGGAGTATAGTAAGGCAGACTTTCCCGCTACTCTTGAGGGCTACCAGAGCTTGTTCCGGGTTAAGTATGAAGAGCACGACATAAATTACCAGTACGAGAAGCGGAAAAATAGGCATGTACCTGGACGGCCGTGAGATACTGCGCTTCGTTCCCCGTGATTTCTCCATGTTAATAATTACCTACCCGACAAAGAAATTCAGAATCATGACGGTAAGAATAGCAACCGGGATAGCCAGTACAAGACAGAGTGCATTTCTCAGTAGAGCGAACCTAAAACCAAGGCTGGCGATCTCAGCCGGAAGCTGGACCAGTCCCACAGTCACCCAGGTGACGATAAGGGCAGTCACAGCGAACAAACTTATACCATGATTCAATAATGCTGCACCAATAACATAGCTATTGATGGGATTACCGGCGAGAATACTTCCAAAACAGGCTCCCCACAAAGTGTCCAGCACTACATTCCCCGAGAAAATAGAGGCTAGAGCTTCTTGTGATATAAAAGCATTGAATAACCCGATACACAAAACGACGCCAAGCAGGATAGGCAGTATGTTAACAAACTGCCTGGCTGAACTCTTCAATGCCCCGACCAGGATATTCCTATTGATGTGATGGGTTGCCTGCTCTTTCCCCCCTTCAACGGCTGAACCTTGGTCGAAATCACCTGCCTTGTATTTTTCGATAACCTCTTTGGCTACGCCACTGACATTGGTGATAACCTTA
>DUES01000213.1 GCA_011192055.1 Dehalococcoidia bacterium | reverse complement strand
ATATGTTCCGCCCGGTGCCTCCAGCCTGTCCTTGATGTGAATCTCCTGGTAGTCAAAAGGGGCTATTAAGTCAGCAAAGACGGCAACGAGAAGCAGGATCAGGACAATAGCCCCGCCGATAGTACCCAACGGCTTCTCCCTGACCAGCCTGATGAAGAACTGGGTCAGCTCGGAATGACGTTTTGGCTCAAGTTGCGCTGCTAAGATTTTCTCCGTTGAATCGTCCATTTAATGGTCCTCTCCTCTAGCGATAGCGAATCCTGGGGTCAAGAAAGGCGTAGCTCAGGTCGGTAACCAGGATGAGCACTAGTCCAATAGATGCCAGAATAAGGTTAATTCCGCTCACGTAAGGATAGTCTCTCCTGAAGATAGCGTCCAGGAAGAGGCGTCCCATCCCGGGCAGGTTGAATATCTGCTCCATGATGACGGTGCCGCCAATCATGATGAAGAGCTGGCCTGCAACCATGGTGATAACCGGAATCATGGCATTCTTCAGAACGTGCCTTATGATGACTACCCTCTCTCTGAGTCCCTTTGCCCATGCGGTCCGGATGTAGTCATGCCTCAACACGTCAAGCATGGTGGTGCGCAGCATTCTCATGGTTGCTGCCGACATAGCCATGCCCAGAAGCGCGGCGGGAATGAGAAACTGTACCAGGTTCCCTGCCGGGTCCTCAGTGAAGGAAATGACCTCCACTGCCGGCGACCATCCCCACCATATCGAGGGGAAGATGACAATCATCGTCCCCAGCCAGAAACCGGGCGTAGCCATGACGATGATGGCAAAGCTGCGCCCCACATAGTCCAGCCAGGAATCCTGCCTTATGGCTGAAATTATGCCCACCGGCAGGGCTATCAGTTGCGATACGATGAAAGCAAAGAAACCAAGCTCAAAGGTTATCGGCAGTCTGTCCAGAATCTCTGGTAAAACCGGTTTCCTTGTCCAGAGCGAGGTGCCGAAGTCGCCGCGGGTAAATATACCCTCCATCCAGATTACATACTGGACATGCATCGGCTTGTCCAGCCCCAGCCATTCCCTGATAGCCTCCGGGCTTATCGTTTCCTCCGACTGACTCTCTCCACCTCCCCCCATCTGGAACATCATCAACTCGACTATACTACCGGGAATAAAGCGGACCATGAGGAAAACCACGATGGTCACCACGAACATGGTGGGTATCATCAGGAGCAGCCTTCTGATTATGTAGTCACGCATATTTCCCTCTTCATCATCTCAAGTATTCCTGGTTTTCTACTTCTCCTGGTACCTGTTAAGTTAGTATGCCAGCATCATTACATTCGTCCTAACGGGATATATCCTGATATCGTTTTACCCTCCGGAAATATCACGCTTGTAATCCTGGCTACTCACCCTCAAGGCTCCGTAAGAGAATGGGGTGGCAGGATTCCTGATCCTCACCAGCCTCCTGATTTTTCCCGGCATTACCGGCTCAGGAGAGGAACAATCTTTAAATAATGTGAAGGGTACCGTTAATTGCTGTCCTACCGGATGATTGTGGTACCCATTATCACTAACTACCATGGACCTCCTGGTATGTATATAATCTACAGCGAGGTACTGCCTGATAATATGTACGTAATACACTGTATGGCCGATTGTAGCCCAGCATATAGATAATGTCAATACCTTAAAGTGTACACGTGGAATAGTTGTCCGGAGCAATATATAGATTATAATTAGCTATAAAGCAGGGAAAGGAGAGTTACTGCCTGAAGCTACGCATGAATAGACAGTTAATGTGCGTACACACAAAAAAACGTACCTGCTAAAGGGTTGCCCGGGTCAGGGCGTCTTCAGATTGGGCCTGTTTTGCCCTGATTCACCGGTAGACAAAACCCGTGGGATGATGGAGGCACTGCTCTATGTGGCGCCATTAAGGTGGGAGGTAATAATACCACCCACTGCTCCGGTGGTTGAGTCAAACACCGCAACTCCCCAAAAACCATAATTGCAATACCCGTGAAAGCCTCTAAACATGAAGCGGGGTGTGGCGAGTACTCGCCACACCCCGAAACCTGTACAGGTTGTCCGGTACTATCCGGGCCTGACCTAGTCCCGTGTTCCGGCTATCTCATACTTGAGGTCCTGGTCAATCCAGATGTACTTGGGCATCTCGCCCCAGCCGGTCTCGTCAGGGTAGCCCAGGTCGGTCTGACCGCTGTAGTTCTTGAGCCACGGCCACCAGAAGAGATTATTCACAGGTATGGGGATGATGAGGTTATAGCACTGCCTCATTTCCTTGACGCTGTGCTCCTTAAGGATCTTGTTTCGCTCATCCGCGTCCGCTATCCTGGACCACGTTTCGGCGAGTTCGTTGGATTCGATGTCAACCACATTGGAGAAGTTGTAGGGTGACGTTTCCTCTCCACCCTCAGCCCATATCCAGGCATCCGTCGGGAAGTTGTTCCCCCACCAGCAGGATATCATGTGCTCGTACTCACCACCGTACAGGATTTCGACAAAGCTGGCGGTCTCCGTCAGTATAAATTCGGCATCAATGCCAACATCCTGAAGGTATGCGTTCATCACCAGGCAGGACTCCCTGTCATCCGCACTCGGGTAGACATAGAGTTTGGTCTTGAAGCCGTTGGGATAGCCGGCTTCCGTGAGGAGCTCACGCGCCTTGTCGGGGTGATACTGGTACAGCTCCTGGATGTCCTCGGGGAGATCTTCGGGCTGGGTGTAGACCTCGGTGAAGGATTCCTGCAAAGGCCAGGTGAACAGGTAGGCGTTGCCCTCGTAGAAATCATTCAGCATCGACGGCTGGTCTATTGCCAGCATCGCTGCCTGCCGCACCCTGATGTCATCAAACGGAGGGATGTCAGTCCTCACGCTGATAGTATGCGACTGCGTCGGCAGTGTTGCCACGTGGAGCATCTCGGGAGAAGTCTCCTTAAAGCTCTCTACCTTGTGCCAGACCACGTTGCCGATATCAAGCTTGGCTGTCCGCAGGGCAGCCAGGTAGGTAGCCTGGTCAAGTATCGACAGAACAAGGAGTCTGTCCGCATACGGCAACTGGTTCCCCGGGAAATTGGGGTCATCCTGCCAGTAGTCGGGGTTCTTCTTAAAGCTTGCCGAGCTGTCACGGACAAAGTCGGTCGGGATCCATGGCCCGGTGGTAACCAGGTTCCGCCAATCATCGCAGTTGCCGTATTCTTCTACCACTTCACGGGGTAGTATCCACATGCTGGAAAGGTTATTCCACAGATTGTACTCGCCGTCAAAATCGATTAATTCAAGGGTGTAGTCGTCAATCTTGCGAATATAGGTGTAAAACAGTGGTAAATCGTCGACGTCAAACCCGGTTTCTTCCACACGCTCGTAAGCGTCGACCCACCTCTCCTTCAGTATCTCGAACGCCCCCGGCCATATCCTCTCCAGGGTAGGCTTCCAGTCATTCCTTAGTCCGGGCCAGTAGCTGGCAATATGTGCCTCGGGAATCGCCCCCCTCTCTACTGAGTTCATGTGCTCGTTCCATATCCCTAACATCTCTGGCCCGGTTTGGCCCGATACGCCCTCTATAGTCACAAATCCACGAATCCAGCTCCAGAGTATATCGTCAACTGTTAACTCCCGGCCGTTTACGGGCGGTTTGTCCCAGAAGTGTATTCCCTCGCGGATCTTGAACGTCACGTGATACAGGTCGTGCATCTCCCAGCTCTCCAGCAACTCGCCTCTAAACCAATTCTCGGCGTAGTAGCTGTAGTTGAGCGGATGTTCTTTGGAACCTTCCGGACCCCTCTCCCATGCTGCTGTCATCATCCGGTCATTGACAACGGACTGCATGTTGTTCGCGTCCCACCATAGCGGGTCGAAGTGTTCAGACTGGTGAGGTAACACCCGGTACCTGAGGGTCCCGCCGTACTGCGGTTTCTCCACCAGGTTGCCGTGTATGTTCCGCACCATCTCCGGACCCTTCTCCTCCTCCACAACCGCTTCTTCTTCCTCCTCTTCTACTGTCGGGGCTTCCTTTTCAGTAACCTGACCGGTTACTGTTGTTCCTTCCTTCCCCTCTTCCGTTGCAGCCTGACAGGATGTTAACACTAAAGCTGCTACGATCAGTAGAGTAAGAACTACCCATACAAACCTCTTCATGTCATTTCCTCCTCTTTTTAGTTTCTCAGCAGGTGCTATCCGGTTTCCCCACTGTAATTATCATTGCCACATAATTCACCTCCATGCCGGTGCACCGGTATTCGGCCTTGCAGGTCCATATCCGGCGAATCTCTCACTCACTCTCGTCACTATCCGGTGGTCCGCCTTTTTGTAGTTTCACTTCGCTCTCCGGAACAACAGCAGTCGTAAGCCTGTCAACTCGCCTTCAAGGCTTCGCAGAAGATTGGAGTGGCTGGATTCCTGATTCTCAGCGGTTCCCTGGATTTTCCCGGTAACCCTGGTTCAAGAAAGGCACTACTCATTAAGACCACGAAAGGCACCTGTAATCGCAGTCTTAACGGGCGATTACGGTACCCATTATCACTCATTATCACAGACCTCCTTGTATGCTTGTAATATACAGAGAGGTACAAATCGGTAATATGTACGTAATATACCGTATGGCCGATTGTAGACCAGTGTGTAGATAATGTCAATACCTTAAAGCACACTTGTTGAAAAGTTGCCCGGAGTAATATTTACATTAGAAACAGCTATGAATAAGGAGATTGAAGATTATTTACTTAAGAAACGCATCTATGTAATAAGAATGTACGAATTAGGACATGAAAAGTACTCACTATGGATTAAGCCGTGTCAGTGCATATTCATTTTGGGCCTGTTTTACTCCACTGCACCAGGAAATAAAATCTGCCGGATAACGGACGTGCTACTACCGGCAGCACCATTAAGATGGAAGTAGAAAAACAGTATGCTGGTTAGTGCTGTCACTCCGTAGTATAATGTGGGCGTTCCTGTTCGTAACGCTCTGTAAAATGCACTTTCCCTCAGGGATAAAGGCCGGATAATGTAAAAAGAAGGAGCTAAAGATGAGCAGAATCTTTGAACCGACCTGGCATTCGCTCCGGACTCACACCACTCCCAAATGGTTCCGGGATGCCAAATTCGGGATATACACTCACTGGGGAATATACTCGGTCCCTGCCTGCGGCCCGAACGGAACATGGTACCCATACAACATGTACCGCGAAGGAACCGAACAGCACGGCTACCATGTCAGGACCTATGGTCCGCTCTCGGAATTTGGCTACAAAGATTTCATTCCCATGTTCAGAGCAGAAAATTTCGATGCCGCGGAATGGGCGGAGCTGTTCAGGAAGGCCGGTGCTCAATTCGCCGGTCCTGTAGGGGAGCATCATGACGGATTCTGCATGTGGGACAGCAAGCTAACCGACTGGACGGCTGCGCGGATGGGACCCGGCAGGGACGTTGTCGGTGAGTTGGAGAGTGCCATCCGGGCACAGGGTATGAGGTTTATGGTTGCCCTCCATCATGCCGAGAACTGGTGGTTCTATCCTCACTGGAGAAAGGAATACGACACCCCGGACCCACGATATGCCGGCCTTTATGGACCCCTGCACAACCAGGACTGGGCGCAGCGCAAGCCTGAAACCCGGGAACGATGGCAGGAGTGGTGGCAGCAGGACAGACCGGACAGGGAGTACCTCGAGAGATGGCTGGGGAAGACCCGTGAAGTAATCGACAAATACCAGCCTGATATGCTGTGGTTCGACTTCGGGATACGCGGACTCCCCGAGAAATACAGGAGAGAACTCCTTGCCTATTACTATAACAAGCAGACTGAATGGGACAAAGAAGTTGCCGTGACCTACAAATTTCATGACCTTGTCCCCGGGACTGCTGTCATTGACCTTGAACTGGGACGCATGGGTGAACTGACCTACCACGACTGGATAACGGACACTTCGGTGGACGACCAGGGGGCATGGTCATATGTGAAGGACGCCGGTTTCAAGTCCGTAACAACACTGGTGCACAACCTGGTAGATAATGTCAGCAAGAACGGCAATCTGCTGCTCAATGTCGGGCCCATGCCGAACGGAGAGATTCCCGCTGAGGCAAAGCAATGCCTGCTCGGTATTGGCAAATGGCTGGACGTAAACGGGGAAGCTATCTACGGCACGGTTCCCTGGTTGAAATACGGGGAAGGTCCGACTCAGATGGAGGCCACCGGCTACTTCAGCGAGCAACAGGAGGTGCAATATACGGCACAGGATATACGGTTTACCACTAAAGACAATGTGCTGTATGCGATATTCCTGGGCTGGCCCGGAGAGCAGGTTACTATCGGAGCGTTGAAACGACTGTACCCCGGTGAAATCAGTTCCGTAACGATGCCGGGCGTCGACCGGGAGCTTAAATGGTCACAGACTGATGGTGGCCTTGTGGTTGAAAGACCCGACGTAAAGCCCTGCGAGCATGCTTACGTGTTCAGGATACAGAGGCAGGACCCATTCTTCACCTCCTCTGTCGCTGTTTGATTATTCAGAACATATGTACTATAATACCTCCGTCCCGCTTGACGCAGAGAGTCGAAGTCTAAGACCGTGAGGATAGAGCGTCGTGAATCAAAAGACCTTGGACCACTTTCGGGAGTTTAGCCTCTACACTAACCCTGGTGCCTACCGGGACATGCTAGTGACGAACCTGCCCGACGATATCAGAAAAATCGGGCGCCTCGTCCGTCTGAATGTCATCCACAGGACAATGTTAGCGGCAGGGAACACCGGAATAAATGCCGATCTTAAGTTCGGCGACATGACTAAAGTCCCTTGGTGGCGGCAGCCAGAAGATGATGTTCTTGTGACTGCCGCCGCTATGCTCGCAGAGCTCTACCGAAGGGACTCACGTGGTCTCATCGCAGACCGGAGTGTTGAAAACAAGATAGTCGTAACCTGCAGATACGTGGCCATTCTGATGGCTTCCATATTGAAATCCAAGGACATCCCCACGCGTGTCCGGTCCGGAAACGCGGCGTATTTCGACATGGGAGATTTAGGAAATGTGAGTGCCGACCATTGGATTAACCAGTACTGGCATGAAGAAGAGGGGCGGTGGGTTACTATCGATGCCGACGGTAGTCCGGGGATTAGCGGATTCGACCCATTCGACATGCCCGAAAATGTATTTGATTTCCCTGCTCGGGCTTGGCTGGACATCCGTGCAGGGAAGGTTGACCCGGTGCGTTTTTACAATGCGAAACCGGAAAGAGGAGCCATCGTGGTACTCTATTCGTTGTTTTACGATTATCACTCCTTGATGAATAACGAAATTATCTACGTTCATGGCCCATCTTACACAAAGTCGCTCAGGTTCGGCAATTTAACAGAGAAGGAACTGGATAAAGTTGACAACCTCGCCTGTTTAATGCTTGACCCGGATGCTAACTTCGAAGAACTGATGTGGATGTGGGAAACGGAAAGAGATTTCAGGCTGCTTACAGGGGGCTTACTGTAATAGGCCTGACAAAGCGGCAGTGGGAGTATTCGAATTCGGGACCCTCCATTTTAATGGATAGGCAAGTAATAACTGTCCATTCTGTGTGATGGGCATAGAACCGACCGTTGGTATACTAGCAGTCCGTTGTGATTACCTCTGTACCGGCAGCACTTTCCAGGTACTTGACCAGTGCCTGGGTACCGCTTTTTCCCTCGCCACGGGCCTGAAGTGAGTAGAACATCTGGTGGACGAAACTTGTCGCCGGGAGAGGTACCTGGTTCGCGGCCGCAGCTTCCAGGACAAGACCAAGGTCCTTCTGCATCAGGTCAATCATGAAACCGGGCTGAAAATCCCGCTTGATAATGCGTGGAGCCAGGTTGGTCAACTGCCACGAACCGGCTGCGCCGCCCGTTACAGCACCGATTGCTTTTTCCAGGTCGGCTCCCGACTTGCGGGCAAATACGAGTGCCTCAGCGACAGCGTTGAGAGTGCCTGCCACCAGTATCTGGTTCATCAGCTTAACCGTCTGCCCCATCGCATTGGGACCAACGTGGATGATACTCTTGCCCATAGCATTGAAGACTGGCAGGCAACGCTCGAATATATCAGCCTCGCCGCCAACCATAATTGAGAGTTTGGCATCGATTGCTCCCTGCTCCCCCCCACTGACGGGGGCATCGAGCATATGGGCTTTCTTCTCCCGGAGACAATCGACCAGCCGTAATGTAGCCTGCGGTGAGATGGTACTCATATCAATAACGACCGAGTCGGGCTTAATCCCCTCAATCACTCCCCGCTCTCCCAGGACTACCTCTTCGACATCCGGGGTATCCGAGACTATCGTGATAATAATGCTCGACTGGCTGGCTACATCCCGGGGCGAATCAGCGCACCTGGCTCCCATTGTGATTAGTGAATCCGCTTTGGAGCGGGTCCTGTTGTAGACGGTCAGATCGAAACCGGCCTTGATAAGATTTTTTGCCATCGGCAGGCCCATGATACCCAGACCGATAAAGCCTACTTTTATCTCCAAGGTAATCGCCTCCTTAATGCACGGGTAGAGCCGGATTAATTCTAATTAAATCCCGTATAGAGTCTATCAGGATTTCCTGTTGAGTTGCAGCCTGTCCCGGTAACAGGGACTGGCTGCAATACAGGTATATATTTCACTACTCAGGGGAACTGGTATTAATCAGCATACCCCAGGTATGGACTCCGGTACCCGGAACGTCCATATCCTCAGCTACCCTGAATCCAAAGTGCTGGTACAGGGTTACATTTTTTTCAAGTTCAGTGTCCAGATAGCAGGATAGGTGCTCTTCCTTAATCCTGGCGAGCATGGGAAGCAGCAGGACACCGGCATAGCCCTTACCCTGAAATTCAGGGACAATCCCGATAAGCTCCAGGAACCAGTGGTCGGAGGGCACATGACGCCTGCGGACAGGGTAGACCTGGCGTCCCCAGTACGTCATCCGGTCCAGGGCTTCCTTGCTGACCTCAGGGGGTGTCAGATATCCGCCGGGGTAGCCGGGGGGCAGCCACACGGTGACACCTTCCAGGTCCGGAGACGTCCCGTAAACCTCGCCGTTTACGATGCCATAATGTACGAAACTCTGAAAAAGAAGTGGTAGCTCCTTTTCTCTTTCAGAGGCATCCGGAAAGACGTAAGTAAATACCGGGTAATCATTAAAAGCCCTGGCCAGTGTTTCGGCAGCAGGCTCAATCTGGGACTCGTTTAATCGCACGGGTTCACTGAAGTCAGCTTTCATTAAATCCTCTCTTTTATTTTATCTGGTCCGGCTCCCGGACAGATTGGTATATGCAGGATTTCAATCTGCAATGAATGGTTGGTAAGGCATATACGCCGGGGACTTTCACAGGTAACAGCCCTGCAACTGCGCCTCGTATGTTCTGCCTGTCTAATACTATATGCAGGACGTCCTTTTAAAGCAAGGCACACCCGTTATTTACCGGTTATCTTGCCCCGCCTTTGCATAAGCTCAAAGATAACACCG
>DUES01000212.1 GCA_011192055.1 Dehalococcoidia bacterium | reverse complement strand
TCCGGGCTATTTTCATTGCCAGCTTGCCGGTACCGCAGCACAGGTCGAGTAGTCGCTTCGGATGTGAGGTAAGACACTCACGGGCTGCCCGCATGCGCCACACGTCATCCCGCCCCCACGTGATAAGCAGGTTAATCAGGTCATACCGTGGAGGTACGGCCATAAACATATCCTGTAGTGGCCGGTTATTCAAGTTTGTTTTTTCAGCGCGTACGGTCTTTCCCAAACTTTATAAAACCCCTGCAATAATATAGCCAATACCGATAAGCAGTTGTGTCACCAGAACAACGAGGACATTGCTGGCCATTGCCGGGACTAACTTGTTCATATCATGAGAGTTCAGGGAACCGCGGATAGCTTTAACTGCCCAGGGGAAGGTGAGGAGACCGAGCAGGGTGAGCGGCGGCATGACGTTTGCTATTACGGCACCGATAATCCACAGGTAGACCAGTATGGTTAACGCAGAGTAGACCAGGCTTGCTTTTTGTTTGCCGATAACGATTGGTAACGTACGGCGGCTGGCGGTTTTATCTGCGTCAACGTCCGGGAATTCATTGAGAAGCAGCAGGTTATGTACCAGGATTCCGGATGGTATTGCGGCTATCACAGCTACCAGTGGAAAGGCGCCGGCGTGTACGAAGAATGCTCCGAGAACAGGGAGAGAACCCATACCGGCTCCCGGTGCCCATTCCGGCCAGCCCATCTTGAGGATGAGGGGTGTGTACAGGACGACCAGGACAGCAGCTACCAGGAGCAGTGGCAGCAGTGCCAGGCCTTTGTCCACAGTGAAGAAAATGCCCAGGGGTATGATTACCACCAGGGTTGCTATACCGAGATACAGGGCCTGACGCGGTGTTATCAGGCCGGCGGGAAGAGCGCCGCTGCCCCCGCTGAAAGGTGTCCGTTGTGTTTTAAGGTCTATACCGCTGCGAAAGTCGAAATACTCGTTGAGAACGTCCACACTTATGTGGGCAAGGAGTATTCCGAATCCTGCAAGAAACGCGTACCCCAAATGGAAGTCAAAATCTGCTCCTGACTGCCGGGACTCGTACCAGGCGATGCAGGCACCGAGGAAAGCCAGTACTACCGATAGCGGTAGAAATGGTGCCCGGATAACCATTAACCATTTTTTCATTTGTTCCTCCTCTAGTTTTGATTAGCGACTGGTCAAGCATATGTTATATAATCCAGCGATGTATTGTTACCGGTATATTACCTGGATAATGGATATCAACGCCTGTCACCAGCAATCGTTCGTAGTATTAATTCGTCACCGACTTCAGCACCGAGCAGGTCACGGGCGCTGCCGTCTTTAACGGAAATCTCCAGGTATCCGCTGCTCCCTATGAGTGCCATCAGCCCTTCACCGTCAGCGTAAGTATGGGCCAGCCCCGTAATCTTCCTGCCGCTGATTTCAGTGACCATGTTGTCTGGTCCTGAGGGCAGGTCACGGTGCCTGATATTCGTAATCAGGTTGCCAAAGGAGTCAATATGCCGGATAGTACCCGTTATCGAGTCGTCCGGATTTCGTAGTGGTTTGGCTATTTGTAACGTTTTAACGGAGGCGATACCCTCTCCAAAATCATTCGGCTGATACCCAAGCGAGAGATATGCTGCTACCGGGGCGAAGATATCCCGTCCGTGAAACGTAGCGCTGACCGGTGAGCGCCAGTATCGGGAATTGGTGACGGAGATGGTCTCTATCTGATCTTTATTGGAGGAACAGTCATCGACTACGTAGCTCAGGACACCGTTGTCCGGGGCAACAAAGTAAGCCGATGGCGTTCTCATTATGATAGCCTTTCGTTCGCTGCCCACTCCGGGGTCAACGACTACCAGATGTACTGTTTCCGTGGGGAAGAACGGGTATGCCGTACTCAGGATAAACGCGGCCTGAGAAATAGCTTGCGGTCTGATGGTGTGGCAGATATCAACCAGCCTGGCTTCGGGGTTTATACCCAGGATGACACCCTTTATCGCAGCAACGTAGGCGTCATCCAGTCCGAAATCCGTGGTCAGGGTTATTACAGTGCTCATACTATTTAGTATTCAGGAAGCCTTGAGAGATACTATGGACATGATTACGAAAGTAAAAGCCAGAACGATAGTAAGCTGGAAGAGTCTTCTCTCCAGTCCCCTTTTTGTCCGGTAAACGGAATCGGCCTGGCCGAAAATACCTCCCAGGCCGCCGCCCTTTACCTGTAAGAGAATGACCAGTCCGAGGGCTGCCGATATTACTATCTGGAGCACATTCAACGCAGTCTGCATTATGCTATTCGTCCCCTAATTTCTTCTTCAGCAGTTCGGTGGCCAGTTGCGGATTGGCGCGTCCCCGCGTAATTCTCATCACCTGCCCGACGAGGAACTTTACTGCCGTGTCTTTACCCGCTTTATAGTCAGCCACCGCTTGCTGGTTGGCTGTGATTACCTGACCCACTGCTTCTTCGATTTCTCCGGTATCGGTTATCTGGCCCAGTCCTTCCTCCCGGACGATGGTCCCGGCGTCTTTCGCTGTTTCATACATTTTCCGGAGGACGGACTTGGCTGTTGCCGTGTTGATAGTATTCTTCGATTCCATCACGAGCAGGCCGGCCAGTTTTTTCGGGGTGACGTGCTCATTGAAATCGGTTATATCGAGATTATTTTCATTTACTATCCGGCTGACTTCTCCGAGAATCCAGTTGCTTATTGCTTTAGCCCTCCTGGGCACCGAAAGACCGGCCGGTAAATCAGTTTCCAGGCAGGTCTCGAAGTAATCGGCCATCTCCCGTGAAGCGGTCAGCAGGCTGGCGTCATAGTGTGAAAGGTCATAATCGGCCATAAATCGGTCCCGCTTGGCTTCGGGCAGCTCCGGTAGCAGTGTCTTTATCTTCTCTACCCAGTCGGAACTGAGTGAGAGTGGCGGCAGGTCCGGTTCGGGGAAGTACCGGTAGTCGTGGGCGTATTCCTTGCTTCGCTGTGATACTGTTTTATTGTCTTCCTCAACCCAACCCCGGGTCTCCTGCACGAGCCGTTCATCACGACTGGCAGCTTTTCTCTGCCTGGTCTCTTCATATTCCAGGGCGTGGTATACTGCCCTGAAGCTGTTCATATTCTTTACTTCTACCTTGGCGGCAAGCTCTTCGGAATTCTTAGGGCGGATGCTGATATTGGCGTCACAGCGGAAGCTGCCCTCTTCCATGTTAGCGGTTGACACACCGAGGTATCGTAATATAGTACGCAGCTTCATGAGGTATTGCCGGGCTTCCTCGGGGGACCGCAGGTCCGGCTCACCGACAACCTCCATCAGCGGTACGCCGGAGCGGTTAACGTCAACCAGGCTGTATGATTCGTCGAAACCGGTGCGGTGAGTGAGCCTGGAAGTGTCCTCTTCGAGATGAACGCGCGTGATACCTATCCGGCGGGTCTGGCCGTCGACATCAACATCCATCCATCCGCTGAGGCCGATTGGGGCGTCGTACTGCGAAATCTGGTACCCTTTCATGAGGTCGGGATACGGATAGTTCTTACGGTCGAACTTGGTATATTCAGAGACAGAACAGTTAAGGGCCAGCGCCGTCATTGCCGTGAACTCTACTGCCTGCTGGTTGATGACGGGGAGAACCCCGGGCATACCGAGGCAGACGGGGCAGACGTGGGTGTTCGGTGGTGCACTGGCGTAGTCTGTACCGCAGCAGCAGAACATTTTACTGCGGGTCTGGAGTTGAACATGTACCTCCAGCCCGATAACTGTCTCAAATTCCATGGTGTTTCCTGTCCTGAGAGGTTCGTACTCAGTATATCAAGTATAATGGTGACTGACAAGGAATGACGTGTTACAATGTACCCTGTAGGCATGGGGATATAGCTCAACAGGGAGAGCGCTGCGTTCGCAATGCAGAGGTTGGGGGTTCGAGTCCCCCTATCTCCACCAAAGGGGTGACAACAGGCAGAACTGATACCCTGTAAGTTTCTTCCCGTGAGTTAGTGTCGTCCCGGAAACGGGCAAGTATCAAACAGACTGTCTACGTGTACATAAAAATGAAACCTCTCGGGCGAAGTCTGCTGAAATGGAAGGGACTTCTCATGCCAGGCATCTGGGTTGTTGTCGCTGTCGCCGGCGCCTACATCATCTTTGCCGGCCTACTCTTCATTTTTCAGTCTCACTATGTGTACTATCCTGAACGCATTCTTGTGGCGGACCCAGGTAGCATTGAGCTCAACTTCGAGAACGTCTCATTTGAAACCTCAGACAGGGTCGAGCTCTCTGGTTGGTTTATACCCAGCGCCGGTGCCCGTGGTGTGATTCTATTCTGCCATGGTAACGCAGGTAATATATCACACCGGTTAGAGTCCATTCAGATGTTTCATCGACTCGGACTGGACGTTTTCATTTTCGATTACCGAGGCTACGGCCAGAGTAAGGGAAAGCCCACGGAGCAGGGCACCTACAAAGATGCTGAGGCTGCGTGGCGGTACTTGATTGAAACACGCCAGGTAAATCCGGACCAGATAGTTATTTTTGGACGGTCACTTGGTGGTGCGATTGCCTCGTGGCTTGCTCAGACCCACCCGCCAAAGGGACTTATCCTTGAGTCAACATTAACATCCCTTCCCGATATTGCTGCCACACTCTATCCCTACCTTCCGGTAAGGTGGCTATCGCGTTTTAAATACGATACGGCGGAGTACCTGGGTAGAGTGGATTGCCCCGTTCTGATTGTCCACAGTCGCGATGATGAAATAATGCCCTTTGGACACGGACGGCAACTGTTTGAGGTGGCGAAGGAGCCCAAGAGATTCCTCGAAATCTCTGGCAC
Source organism: Dehalococcoidia bacterium (assembly GCA_011192055.1). The sequence goes on along the minus strand of DUES01000212.1, from coordinate 4,686 downwards.
CCATAATGAAGGGTTCATCACATCAGGCAAGCATTATGAAGAAGGTCTGAGTGCATTCATCCTGGAGTATGTTGCGGGGAATTGAATGATGCGTCAGATCTCTGGTGTTCCACAATCTGTCTTAACCTTGAATACCCGCCCGGTGTGCTCATATGGGTAGATGAAGAACGAACAGCTTACCTGTGCACCACAGCCTGACAGGTAACCCCCTGAAGACTGCCTTGACTTCTCCCAACACCGATAGACTGACCAGCACCATTACCATTGTCTTGGCGCTATTCACTTGTTTCTAGAACAGATAATTGGCAAGTAGTAACGCCACACCCGCCAACAGCAGGTAACGGCCCACCAGGATGAACCAGTTCTCAGAAATGGTGATTAGCCAGGCTGGCTGCCTGTGGTTGTTTATCGCGGCCAGAAGGCGTTTTCTGGGAAGCCGCCAGGCTATCAGTCCTGCACCAACGATGCCTGCCACGAGTACTACTCCAGAACCTGTGACCTGGTCTATCACATCCAGAAATGGCTTCCCGCCGACGGTAAGCCCCACGGTGGTGAAGCTCAATGCCGAGGGGACTCCCAGTGCCGTGACGATAGCGACTACAACCAATGCCGCCCAGCCTCGGGACAAGTGAAACTCATCTCGCATTGGAGCGAGCACGGATGCTAACCCACCGACACAAGATGTGAATGCAGCTACGAATAGCAGAATGTAGAAGGCTATGCCTATGAACAGGCCTCCAGCAAGCTTATCAAAGACCATGGGAAATGCAGTGAAAGACAGTGCGCTGCCTGTGTCGGGGGCGATGCCGAATGTGAATACTATCGGAAATACCATCAGGCCTGCCGTGATCGAGATTACCGAATTCGTCACCGCCACGGCTGCGGAAGAATTCGCAATATTGACACCCTTTGGTATATAGCTCCCGTAGGTGATAAGGAAGCCCTGACCGATAGCCAGCGAGTAGAACGCCTGCCCTGCCGCCATCCGCCAGGTTGTGAGTTCCAGAAAGCGGTCCATGTCAAAGCTGAAGTAGAAGTCACGGGCCTGGCTTGCCCCCGAAAGAGTCTGCGAATAGATGGCAAGGCCGCCGACTATTACGAAAAGCAGCGGGAGCAGGAATTTACCCATGCTTTCGAGACCTCTGACACCGCGCCGCATTACGACAAAGCAAAGGACGGCTACCGCCAGGAAGAACCAGAGGGAAGCAAAGCCCGAGGTAAACTCTTCGAACGGCCTCAGGTCAGCCCTGATTGCATCGACCGCATAGCCCAGCGTCCAGCCAGTAACRACAAGGTAGTARCTCATGATGGCRATRAGCATYAMARCCAGGGACCATCCGACCCAYGGTCCCCATYTCGGGTTRATYCGCCGGAACATTCCCACCGGACCYCKTYYGACRAGKTTRCCGGCGCTGGCCTCAAGAACAACGAGCGGGATACCTATTACCAGAATACAGATTGCATATGCGATAACAAATGTACCGCCACCATTCTCTCCTACCATGTACGGAAACCGCCAGATGTTTCCGAGGCCTACAACTCCAGCGACCGAGGCAAGTATATAGGCACGCTGTGATGTCCAGACCGGGCGAGGAGCAGCCCCTGTCGTAATCTGACTCATCTCTCTGATTTCACCGACGGCTTTTCGATATTATGGCCTCCTGTGTCACCCACAATAATAGCATTCTTCAGCAATCATGACCATAAGGACGTGTCAAACTTTCGGTGAGAACTTGAATTGCACAAGATGGCTGATTGTTATCATGGTTATTAGCCCACGTGAACATCCCTATGTTTGTGCAATGGTCCAGCTATTTGTAATGTGCCAGATCAGGGGGCATCAGCTCTTCATGTTGGCAAACTGCAGAGGAATGTTGTAATCCTGCCCCTTAAGCAGCCGCATTATTTCTTGGAGGTCATCTATCTTCTTACCAGTGAGCCTGACCTGGTCGTCTTGAATTGCTGTCTGGACCTTGACCTTAAGACCCTTGATGAGTTTGACAATTTTCTGGCCAGTCTCTTTGGGAATACCTTCCTTGATAAGGATATCCATCTTTACTGTGCCATGGGAGGTGGCTTCGATCTCCTTAATGTCCAGACACTTGGGGTCCACTTTAAGCCAATTGCATTGACCAATGAGCATCTCTGTAACTGCTTTGACCTTCCAATCGTCTCCAGTAACAATATGAATAGACTTAGCTTTTCTGTCGAAAGTAATCTCAGACTTTATGTTTTTGAAATCGTATCGGGTGGAGATTTCACGCCTGACGTTGTTGATTGCATTGTCCAGCGCTTGCAGGTCCACCTTACTCACCACATCTACTGATGGCATATTTACCTCCTTGGTAGTGACTATCCCTCCGATTAATATTACCATGAAAGTGACGATGACTCTGAATAATAGGTGCTAACACTTTCCAGGAATAATACCCAGCTTCTTTCCCACTCGGCCACTCCTATGTGCAAGAAATCATACATCCCTATGTACGTACACCGGTGATTTTCACTTTATAGAAAAGGCAAATGTTATTAAATATTTATACGCCTGGCTGGGCAAATATCCCGATATTTGATCAGTGGGAGTGAATCCATGAGGTGACTGACCGCATCCTATGATACTCGTAGAGCCTCTCCCTCCGAGGGACTGTCACGGTCCAACTCCTGGCCATTCGTGTCGGTATACTCAATACTCTAACTCTGTAAGTGGTGCCACTTCTGGAGTCCGGAAATATGCTATAATCTAAATAGGTTCCAGTACAGGTTGTCTCAGACTAAGTTTGGCCACTAGCTACCAACCCTAGGTCCACGCAGTAGAATGGATGACCAAGACTCTGACCGAGTATTAAGAGAGGAGATCATCCATTGACGTATCAGGACAAGCAACTTGAGTGCCTCGATTGCGGCTCTACGTTCACTTTCAGCGCCGACGATCAGGAGTTCTTCGCTGAGAAGGGCTTCACCAATGAACCCAAACGTTGTCCGCAGTGTCGCGCTGCCCGGAAAGCCAACCGTGGTGGTGGTGGTTTCGGTGGCGGCGGTTATGGGGACAGAGCCCCGCGCCAGATGCACCCGGCCGTGTGTGCCCAGTGTGGCAAGGACACCGAAGTACCCTTCCTGCCCCGCGGCGACAGACCAGTGTACTGCAGCGATTGCTTCAACAAGAACAAGCCCAGCAGATACTAAGTAATCCGTCGGGAATGCAACCGCATAGGAAGCCCGGGCACTACTGCCCGGGCTTCTTCTTTGCAGATTCTCTTGAAAAATATTGGCAAGCGGCCTCCACCTTTTCTACCTGCTACATGGGGTTCAGGTGGCCATACCAGACGTGCCGCTCGGCACGATAATCACCGCCTCTTCCCCACTCGGTCACTCGTACGTCCAAGAAATCAAACATCCCGATGTTCGTTCAATGGTGACCCAAATCATTCAGGAATAATTCTGACAGTCTCTTTTCCGGTGGAAGAATTATAGTCATTGACAATCAAACATCCCGATGTTTGTTTAATGGTAGTGGATTTCGAGTCGCGAATAGAAGGGCCCAGACACGTCTGGGCCCTTCTATTTACTCAAACCGGTTGGTGCTAGTCAGCATGACGCAGCGCCGTCCAGAGGTTTCTTGGAGTGAAGCTCTGTCCCTGCATCAGCATCGCGCCTCTGAACACTCGCCCTGCTACCCAGAGGAACAGTATCCCCGTCGTAACGACTCCTCCAAGGGCGGCGGCGATTTCCGATCCGGTTATTTCTCCGCTTACGCTGATTCTCATCAGTATTCCGGTTGGCGCCGTGAACGGAATGTACGAAAGCAGGCGAGTAATCAATCCGTCCGGCTGGTTTATCAAAAGACCCATAAACCATAGCGGAACAAAACCCAGCATAGAGATCATCGGTGCCATCCGCGACGCGTCCCGAGCCGAATTTGTAACGGCGCCTACCAATATAGCCATGGTAGCTGTCAGGAAGTACCCGGTTATAAAACACGCCAGGATCGTGAGCATCAAACCCGTCGGAATAACCAGCCCACTGGCGTCTGGAATCTGGTCGAACATCGCCGGCACAGTGAACGCCGCTACGACGACCCAAACCGCTGTCTGGGTCAACCCGATAACGCCCAAGGCGAGAAGTTTACCCGTCATGATTGAAAACGGCGAGGCTGAAGTGATGATTAGTTCAGCCAGTCGGTTCTCCTTCTCTTCGGAAACGCTTGTCACCATGTTGCCGACACCCGCTATTACGCTAAACATTAAGAGCATAGCGAAAATCATTGGCACAATCATCTCACCTATCGCCCGTGCGAAAGGTTCAACTTCCGACACGCTGCCGTTATCTGCCACCCTGAAATTCTTGAAAACAGCCGGTTCGGCAACACGCGCCAGCAGGTCAGGGTTCAACTGACTCAACTGCTCCTCGACCAGTTCTTCCACTTGTGCCCGTTGCGCCAGCAGTTCAGGGCTCAACTGGCTGTACTGCCGTACGCTCAGTTCCTGGGAAAGCAAGCCCCAGAAAGCGCCTTCATCCATCCAGTTACCACCCCACAATCCTTTGAACTCCGCGTACTGTTCGACTTTGCCTGACTCAAGGTAGTCTTCCGCGATCACGTAGAGGGAGCCGATCTCCCCGCGCTGATACGCCTCCAGACCTTCAGCACGCGTCCCGTATTTATGCGGACCATACTCCTCCAGCCCCAAA
>DUES01000211.1 GCA_011192055.1 Dehalococcoidia bacterium | reverse complement strand
AAGGTCTTTCATTATCGACCGCGGAAATTCTTCGCTCTCGTCCAGTTCAGCCCGGACAGGCAGCACTCTTTCTTCGGCGATACGCCTCGCCAGAGCTTTCAGCGTAATCTGTTCTTCGCTTAAGAAATAGTCCAAGGTGCTCCTCCCGAAGACCGTAGTCCATCAATGACTGTCCTGAGCGGATACGCTTACCGGCCTGTAAAATCACAATAATAAACCTCGATAGCGGGTGATACACGTGGCTGGTAGCTGCCTGTAAACGACCTTGCCGGACACATCACATCCCTATGGCAGATTGCATATTATAGACCGAGTGACATACTCACTGTCAAGCCAGGCGGCGGTGGGTGAAATGGTACCACGCTTTGGAGTATAATGATGGCAAAGTTCACCGACTGTTTCTAAAGTGAAGAACTGGTGGGTAATTCTGAGTACTGGAGGTGAATCCGTATGGCCAAAGCCTTTGTGCTGATTGAAACAACGGTAGGCAGGACCAAAGAAGTTGTTACAGCCCTGCAACACCTGGCAGGCGTGATATCCGTCAATGCCGTCACCGGCCCCTATGATGTGATTTCTATAATCGAAGCGGAATCCCTTAATGAAATAGGCGATATTGTTACACAGTCAATTCACCCGATCGCCGGTATTGCCCGCACAGTAACCTGCCTGGCCGTATAGGCGAGCACAATCAGGGTACCACTGGTGGATTGAGAATACAGACCAGAGGAGTTTACACGCATGGATTTTGAATTCAGCCCGGAACAGGAATCATTCCGACAGGAAGTACGTGATTTCCTCGAAGGTGAGATTAATAACGGCACCTTCCAGCCTATGTGTGATGGCTGGATACAGGGCTATTCGCCGGTATTTACCAAAAAGATGGCTGAGAAAGGCTGGATAGGGCTGAGCTGGCCAAAGGAATTCGGTGGCCAGGGACGCGGTCAGATTGACCGTCTCATCCTCACCGAGGAGATGCTGCGTTACGGGGCACCCGCTGCCTGCCACTGGTTTGCTGACCGCCAGATAGGCCGTTCAGTTATTGCGTACGGCACCGATGAACAGAAAGAGGAACTCCTCCCCCTGATTCTGAAGGGAGAAGCCTATATCGGCCTGGGCATGAGTGAACCGGAAGCCGGTTCGGACCTGGCATCACTGCGGACCAGGGCTGTTGAGGATGGTGACGACTATATAATCGACGGGCAAAAAATGTGGACAAGCTGCGCCCGTTTCATGACCCACGTTTACCTGGTGGCCAGGACGGACCCTGACGCTCCCAAACACCGGGGTATCAGCGAGTTCATCTTCGATGCCAGCCTGCCCGGAATAAGTATCAGGCCGACTATCGACATTACCGGAAGCGAAGCATGGGGAGAGGTATTCTACGACAACGTACGAATCCCCAAGGAAAACCTTATCGGAGAGAAAAACCGGGGCTTTTACCAGATACTTAACCAGCTCGACTACGAACGTGCCGGACTGGAGCGCCTGATGGGCAACTACCCTCTGTTTGAAGCCCTTACAGGATTTACCAAAGAGACTGTCAGAAACGGTGTCCCTCTCTGCAAAGACCCGCTTATCCGTGACAAACTGGCCAGACTTCAGATTGAATTCGAAATGGGGCGCCTGCTCAGTTACAGGGTGGTACTGGTGATGGAGGAGGGACGCGCTCCTAATGTAGAAGCCGCCATGGCCAAAGCATACTGCACCACATTTGAGCAACGCCTTGCCAGCATGGCCACCGAAATACTGGGACTGTACGGGCAACTGGTAGCGGAATCAAAGTGGGCACCAATCATGGGAATGGCCCCGCATTCATACCTGGGGTCGAAGGGTTACAGTTTACAGGCCGGTACTACAGAAGTGCTAAAGAACATCGTGGCTACCCGCGGACTAGGCTTGCCTTCAGAATAAGCAAGTGGCAATACAAAAGGAGAGAAGTGTATGAGTATCATAACCCTGCCGACACTGGCCTGGTACGGAATGAAGGAGATGGAGTTACCTGTACCCGATGACTGGAAGGTAGAGACAGTCAACATGGCCGGCCACGATAAAACCGCCCTGACACCGGAGCAAATCAAGGCCGCCATTAGTGATACCATTGGAAAGCCATCAATAAGTGAGATGGCCAGAGGTAAAAAAGAAGTCGTCATCATATTTGATGATATGACGCGGGTTACACGGATCTATGACATGATACCCCACGTCCTGGCGGAGCTGGCAGATGCCGGGATTCCCGATTCCGCCATACGGTTCATATGCGCTCTTGGCTGTCACGGTTCCTATACACGGGACCACCTCGTTAAGAAAGTGGGCGAGGATGTTATGGCCCGGTTCCCGGTCTACAACCACAACGCTTTCGGTAACTGCACTTACGCCGGAAAGACGAAAACATACGGCACCGATGTTTATGTCAATGAAGAGGTAATGAAATGCGACCTCAAGATTGCCATTGGTTCCGTGGTCCCGCATCCGATGAACGGTTTCGGTGGCGGTGGCAAGATTATTCTTCCCGGGGTTACGTCTTTCCAGACAACCCAGCAGAACCACATGTCATTCTACCAGATGATGGCGCAACCACGCGATAACAGGATTGCCGGTATGGGCATCTTCGATGAAAATCTCCTGCGTATGGATATAGAAGAATCAGCCACGCTCGCAGGTCTGGACATTATGGTAAACTGCCTTGTCAACAGCCGGGGAGAGACAACGGCCGTCTTCGCGGGTGACCTCAAACTGTCTTACGCCGCTGCAGTTCAGGCATCGAAACCGCATTACCTGACACCGCAGTCCGAGGCTAACGACATTGCCATTGCTAATACCTTTGCCAAGTCAAACGAAGGTTTCATTGGTGCCGCAATTGCTTACCGGTCCGTTGCACCCGGAGGTGACGTTGTCCTTATTGCCAACGCCCCTGACGGCCAGGTAGTCCACTACCTGCTCGGCCCGTTCGGCAACAGCAGCTTCGGACCGCTGCGGCAGGCGGCCAGGGTACCTTCCCAGGTAGGCCGACTGATTGTTTTCACGGAATACCCGGACTTCGCCAGCCATAGCTGGTTCGGAGAGTCGGATAAGATAACTTTCCTGCACCGGTGGGAGGATGTACTCGATGTGCTCAAGAAATCCCACAGCGCCGGCAGTAAAGTTGCCGTATACCCTAGTGCTGAAATTCAATACTGCGCCTGAGGAGTTGATACGTGGACGATATAACAATCCGTGAGTTTCAGGTTAGTAATGACACCCTCCGTATCTATAAAGGAGACAAAATGCTCTTTTCTTCGGAAAAAGAGCGTCTCCTGCCCCTGATGGAGTACATCGAGACCTGTACACCTTACGAAAAGGACGTTACTGTCCTGGACCGGGTGATAGGTAACGCTGCGGCACTGCTGCTGAAAAGAATTTTCTGCACGGAGACCTACAGCAGACTGGGAAGCAAACTCGCTGAGGAAACGCTGAAGCAGCTTGGTATCGACTATCATTTCTCCCGGACGGTACCCTATATTGAGAACAACCAGCGGGACGGTCTGTGCCCGATGGAACAGCTATCCATAAACAAGACGCCGGAAGAGTTCTACCAGCTTCTAAAGGAACGTATTTCAGGCCAGTAAAATTACAGAGAGGTATACCATGGCAGTAAGAACGGCGGAACAGTATTACGAAAGCCTGCGAAATATGAACCAGACCGCCTATATCCTGGGAGAGAAGGTGGACGACATAACTACCCATCCGCTGACCCGGGGACAGGTAGCGGCAGTGGCACAGACCTTTGCCCTTACCAAAGACCCGGAGGGGCAGAAGCTGCTGGTGGCACATTCGGACCTGATTGGAGAGGACGTAAACCGGTTCACCAAGCTCTATAAAAGCACCGATGACCTCCTGACCAAGGTTAAGATGTTGAAGTTCCTCTCCCAGCACACGGGCACCTGCTACATGCGGTGCTCCGGTCTGGACGCCATTAATGCCACCGCGGTGGTGACTTACGATATCGATGCCAAACACGGCACCGGTTACAATAAAAAGTTCCTGGAATACCTGAAATACGTGCAGAAGAACGACCTTGTTGTCTGGAGCGGAGTAACAGACGCAAAGGGAGACCGGTCACTCCGCCCTTCAGCACAGTCAGACCCGGATATGTATGTCCATGTCGTGGACAAAACAAGTGAAGGAATTATCGTCCGCGGTGCCAAGATACACCAGAGCGGCTCATTATGTGCCAACGAAGGACTGATTCTGCCATCCCGTGAGATGCGTGAAAACGACAGTGATTACGCGGTTGCTTTTGCAGTACCTGCTGACACGAAGGGAATGATTCACGACTACGGTCGCGGTACCCTCGAAGCGCGTGCACTGGAAGGTATTGATCTGGGGAATGTTGACTACAGCAAGTTCTGCCCGATGGTTATCTTTGACAATGTTTTCGTACCCTGGGAGAGAGTATTCATGTGCGGTGAGTACGAGTTCGCCGGACCTGTAGTTAGAATGTTCGGGAGCTACCACCGTCACTCGCACGGAGGCTGTAAGTGCGGCGTTGGCGATGTCCTGATTGGGGCTGCGGCAGCTATCGCTGAATACAACGGAGTACCCAATGCCTCACACATCAACGCCAAGCTTGTTGACATGATAAAGATAGTCCAGGCAATGTACGGTTGCAGCCTGGCAGCTTCCATTGAGGCAACGCAGAGTAACTCGGGCATATACCAGGTGGACAGTGTGCTCGCCAATACGTCCAAGCTGTTTGAAGGCCAGGAATACCACGAGGTAATCCGGCTCCTGGTAGATATTGCAGGTGGACTGGTGGCTGACATGCCTTCCGAGGGAGACCTGTGCAACCCGGATATCGGGCCTCTCGTTGAGAAATACCTGAAGGGTGCCGAGGGAGTGCCGGTGGAGGACAGGATTAGAATGTTCCGCCTGATAGAGAAACTTGCTTTTGAGACCCGGGACATTGTTTCCAACATTCACGGTGGTGGTTCACCGGAAGCACACCGGATGACGCTGCTCCGTAATACAGACCTTGAGCCTAAGAAGAACCTGGCCAAGAGACTTGCCGGAATTAAATACGAAGAATAGGGGTCAGCACTAATGGATTTCACTCTGACAGAAGAACAGGAAATGCTCAGGAAAGCCGCACGTGATTTCCTTGAAGAGAAGTGTCCCACGGCACTGGTCAGGGAAATGGATACGGATGAAAAAGGCTATCCGCAGTCGTTATGGAAGGAGATGGCAGAACTGGGCTGGATGGGCCTCGCATTCCCGGAAAACTACGGGGGAAGCGGTATGAGTTTTCTTGACCTTGCTGTGCTGATTGAGGAGACGGGACGTGCCTGTCTGCCGGGACCTTTCCTGTCAAGTGTCGTCCTCGGCGGTCTGACCATCCTCGATGCCGGTAGCGAGCAACAGAAGCAGAAGTACCTGCCGGCAATAGCCGGCGGAGAAGCAATATTCACCCTTGCTCTCACTGAAGAAGACGCCGGTTACAGTGCCGGTTCAGTCCGGGTAACCGCCACTCCTGACGGTAATGACTATATAATTAACGGTACCAAGCTGTTCGTTCCCGATGCCGGAGTTGCCGACTACCTGCTGTGTGTTGCCCGTACCGGACAACCAACGGATAAGGATGGTGGAATTACCGTATTCATTGTAGACACGGGTGCCCCCGGAATCAGTCATTCGGTACTGAAGACAATATCCGGTGACAGGTTGTGCGAGGTAACATTTAACCAGGTGAAAATTGGTGCTGAGAGCATTCTCGGGGAGCCGGGTAAGGGATGGGATATTGTGCAGAGGACAGTCCAGCGGGCTGCGGTATCAAAATGCTGCGAGCTGGTCGGAGTTTCTCAGAAAGCCCTTGATTTGACACTGGACTACGCCAAAGAACGGCGGCAATTCAACCGTCCGATAGGCAGCTTCCAGATAATACAGCACTATTGCGTCGATATGGCAACCGATGTCGATGCCACGAGGTTCAGCACCTACCAGGCAGCGTGGCGATTCAGTGAAGGGTTATCCTGCATAAAAGAGGTAGCAATCGCCAAAGCGTGGGCGGGTGAAGCTAATGACCGTGTGGTCACACTGGCACACCAGATTCACGGTGCGATTGGCTGTACTATTGACCATGACCTGGGCCTGTACACCAAGAGGGGCAAGGCTGCCCAGCTTAGCTTCGGCGGTGGTGACTTCTATCGTGAACTGGTGGCACAGCAGATGGGTCTATGATTCTCCGGCAAGGGATTCCAGTTTTGCCAGGACCTCATTGATGGTCTGTTCTGCGGTGGAAGCTCCTCCGGTAATACCAATGCGGCCGTAGTCCTGGACCCATCCGGGTTCAATCTCACCCGCAGTTTCAATCAGGTGTGTTGTCGTTGTCCCGGAACACAGTTCAGCGAGCCTGTTCGTGTTCGAACTGGTATGGTCGCCAATGACCAGCATCAGGTCTACCTTACCGGCGAGGTCAATGGCTGCTGCCTGCCGCCGGCGGATGTCATGGCAGATAGTGTCAATCACCCGCAGCTCCGAATCCTTGCCCAGAACAGAGCTAATAATATCCCTGGCGAATTCAGTGAACTGGTGCGGTATCTGGGTGGTCTGTGCCAGTACCCCGAGACGACGCGGCAAGGGTTCGCGCAGCGCCAGCAGCCCTGCATCCAGCGTCGCTATCCCCATATCGTTTGCCCACCCCAGGATACCTTTTACCTCGGGGTGATTGGCATCACCATATATAACGACCACGAATCCGGACCTTGCCAGTCGCTGGGCTACTTTTTGAGCCCGGAGCACAAAGGGACAGGTGGTGTTTACTATCATGAGATGCCGGGCACGGAGTTCTTCTTCTATCCGGGGACTGACTCCATGAGCACCAAGGACTACAATATCGCCCTGAATTTCGTCAATGCCGCCCGCTACCTTAACCCCTATGCCGGCGAGCCGGTGCAATACCTGCCGGTTATGCACCACTGCCCCAAGCGTTTCAACATTACCCCGCTCCCGGGCGACATTTTCCAGGATATCTATAGCCCGCTTGACCCCGAAACAGAACCCTATCGCTCCGGCTTTCTCAATTTTCGGCTTCATGGGGTTTCCCGGCTCCCATATATGCCCCGGTACTCCTCGGGCAACACCTCGGCGATATGTTTCATCAGGTAATCTGTGCGTGCTACACGGTCTTCCTTACCCTTTGCTATAGGCAGGTGGAAAGGCTTCCCTATGTTCACCGTGAGTCGTGGACGGTGCAGAACGCTCCGGATACCGCTGACCCGTTCGGTACCCGTTATGCCTACCGGCAGTATCGGAACACCGTTACGCAGGGCTATCAGTGTAGCCCCGGCAGAGGCTTTCTGGAGTTTTCCGCTACGGCTTCTCTGTCCCTCCGGAAATATCATCAGGACTCCTCCGTCCGAAAGTGCCTTCTCGGCAATGCGTAAAGCCTGCCTGTCGAGCCGACCCCGGTGGACGGGGAAAGCACCAAGCCCGGACATAATGTAGTTGGTAAACCGGGTACGGAAAAGCTCTTCCTTGGCCATAATCTGCGCATAACGCCCCAGGCTGACGCTAAGCATCGGGGGGTCAACCATGGTCATATGATTAGCAACAACGATAACCGGACCACTGCGAGGAACGTTCTCTTTCCCCTTAACCTCCCAGCGGCTAAACAGAAACAGCAGCAGCCTTACTGTCGGATTACTTATGCGGTAAATCCAGTGTGCCACTCCACCTCCACCAGGTACCTGTAATAACCTTGCCAATTATACCCGATGATACACATGAGGGCAACCGGGTCGTACGTAACCTGTCCAATCCGCTATGCTTGGGCAAACACAGTATTCACAGAACCTGAGTTGTGACACTGACATGTACTCTTTGGAAATGGGAACAAGTCTCTCCTATTGGCGTATGATATAATGGATGCGTTCATCTATATATTACCTGGCAGTATAGTTCACGCCTGGAATGGAGGTTATATCTATGGTTTCTGCACGGTTTTCCCTGGAAGGCAAGGTGGCGCTGGTAACTGGCGGCAGTCGTGGTATCGGGCAGGCAACTGCCCTGGGTTTTGCCGAAGCCGGAGCTGATGTGGTTGTGACCAGTCGGAAAATGCCTGACCTGGAAGTTGTAGCCGAAGAAATAAAGGGCCTGGGCAGAAAGTCAATGGCAATCGCTACCCACATCGGCCGTATGGACCAGATACACAGCCTGGTTGAGAAAGTCGTTGCCGAATTCGGCAGGATTGATATCCTGGTCAATAATGCCGGTACCAGTGTCGTCTGGATGCCCGCCCTCGATGTCGAGGAACGTGCCTGGGATACAATAATGAACCTCAACCTGAAGGGGCTCTTCTTCCTGAGCCAGGCGGTAGCCCGCGTGATGAAAGACCACGGCGGCGGCAGCATCATCAACGTATCTTCCGTGGACGGCCTGAGAGCAGAGCCCATGAACAGTACCTACAATATCAGCAAAGCCGGCGTAATCATGGCTACCAGGACCATGGCGAGAGAGTGGGCGCAGTATAAAATCCGCGTAAACTGTGTTGCTCCAGGTTTTATCCACACCCGTCTTATGGATTCACGGTGGGAAGTGGACCCGGACAACCGGCCTGAGATAGAGAACCGCATACTGCTGGAAGGGGTCGCCGAACCTGACGCACTCGTAGGGACCATGATATACCTTGCATCCGAAGCGTCCTGGTACCACACCGGTGAAACGCTAACCGTGGACGGCGGGTATATGCTGACATAAACAATAACATTGAATACAACAACTGAAATCCGGTCAATAAAGGAGGAACTCATGGTAGACACTTCTCAGTTTTCACTGGAAGGTAAAGTAGCCCTGGTAACAGGGGGCAGCCGTGGAATGGGCGAAGCAACCGCCGTAGCATTCGCCAAGGCAGGTGCCGACGTCGTTGTAACCAGTCGGAGACTGCCCGCCCTGGAAGAAGTAGCGGAAAAGGTAAGGAAAGAGGGCAGAAAAGCACTGGCAGTTGAGGCTCATATAGGCCGGATGGACCAGCTCCAGCCATTGGTCGACAAGGTTGTAGCCGAGTTCGGAAAGATAGATATACTGGTGAATAATGCCGGTACCAACTTTTTCGCACCCGCCATCGACATGGATGAGAAGGGCTGGGACTCCGTTATGAACCTCGACCTGAAAGGGCTGTTCTTCCTCAGTCAGGCTGCTGCTCACGTAATGAGGGAGCAGGGTGGTGGTAATATCATCAACATATCGTCCGTCAGTGGTTACAGAGTCCAGGTGCCCACCGGCCACTACTCCATCGCCAAGGCAGGCGTAATCATGGCAACCAAGGTAATGGCGCTGGAGTGGGCCGACTACAATATCCGCGTGAACTGTATTGCCCCCGGTGCGATAGAGACACGACTCTATGATTCCATTTTCTCACTCCTGCCGGAGGAAGAAGCCAAAGTGCGGAAGCAGGAAACCGCAGCCAGAATTCCGATGAAGTATGTCGGTGAGCCAAAGGATATTGCCAATGCCGTATTGTTCCTGGCATCTGAGGCTTCAAGCTACGTCACCGGCCAGACCTTTGCCGTCGACGGTGGCTCGTTGCTGCGGTAGGGGCTAATGCAGCCTTGATTATCACT
>DUES01000210.1 GCA_011192055.1 Dehalococcoidia bacterium | reverse complement strand
CTGCCGGAGAATACGGGCACAGATTGCGTGGAAGGTGCCCAGCGTCAGTTCTCCCGCCGAGCCGCTTACGAGGTCGTGGAGCCTGTTTTCCATCTCGCGGGCAGCCTTGTTGGTGAAGGTGACTGCCATGATGCACCGTGGACTGACGCCGCAGACGCTAACAAGGTAAGCCACACGGTGGGTGATAACGCGGGTCTTGCCGCTGCCCGGTCCGGCCAGAATAAGTACCGGTCCGCCGATTGCCTCTGCTGCTTCCCGCTGTGCCGGGTTAAGACCTGCCAGAATATCCATGCATTACCATTATAGCACTGGTTGACGCCCGACTGATATCCTGTTCCGGGAAAACTATTGACATAGCTGCAGGGAGGATTCATAATAAACATGAATATGCGCATATGTGCAAGGAAATTATGGTATGAGAGACATAATACGTGCTTTCAAGTCGCTGTCGGATGAGACCAGGCTCAGGATTCTCAACATCCTGCTGGAACGGGAATGCTGTGTCTGCGAGGTCATGCAGGCGCTGGATATTTCCCAGACCAGGGCATCGCGGAACCTGAAACTGCTCTACGATGCCGGTTTTCTCACGTCGAAAAAAGACGGTGTCTGGGTGCTGTACTCAATCGACCGTGCAGGGATGAAGGAAGGATACCTGGGCCTTGTGACGACGGTTCGTGAGTTGCTGGCAGGAAACGAAATCGCGCTGCTGGACCGGAAACGGCTTGCCGAAGCGGAGCGCGTGGGACCCGGTTGCGTTAACAGAGATGCAGCATAAGGCTGTTTTTTTTACAATAATATGCGTTAATGCGCAATCAAGGATATATCACTTGTGTCGATATTAGTTGATGTTCTGCAGGGCGGCTGGAACGCGTTGCTGGAGTATCTCTCAGCACACGTACTCACCTGCCTGGTACCGGCTTTCTTTATTGCCGGAGCAATTGCCGTGTTTATTTCCCAGGGGGCGGTCCTCAGGTACTTCGGACCCAGGGCAAAGAAGGTACTGTCCTACAGCGTTGCTTCGGTCTCAGGTATTATCCTGGCGGTCTGTTCCTGCACGGTGCTGCCACTGTTCGGCGGTATCTACAAAAGAGGAGCGGGCATTGGTCCGGCAATTGCGTTCCTTTATTCCGGACCGGCAATTAACGTCCTTGCCATAGTCTACACGGCTAGACTGCTGGGATATGACCTCGGGATTGCCCGCATTATCGGAGCCCTGGCCTTTGCCGCCGGAATCGGTCTCATCATGTCCTTTATATACCGCAAAGAGGAATCGCTCAAGGATGCGGCAGTTTTTGATGCTCTCCAGGCGGACCCCGACGGCAAAAGCCTCCTGCAGCAGGGTGTCTTTTTTGCCACACTGGTCGGTATCCTGGTGTTCGCGGCATCGCAAAACTGGATAGTCACCGGAATACTGCTGGTTCTCCTTGCCGTCATCCTCTGGCGCTGGTTCTCAAGGTCGGAAATAGGCCAGTGGATGCGGGAAACCCTTCATTTTGTCCGGCTGATTGTCCCCTGGCTCCTGGGCGGAGTATTCGTCGCCGGAATTATCACTACGTTTGTGCCTGAGAACGTGGTTGCCGACTATGTCGGCGGTAACAGTCTGCTGGCAAACTTCGGTGCGTCCCTGTTCGGCTCGCTGATGTATTTTGCCACTCTTACCGAGGTGCCCATCATCAGGGCTTTCACTGACCTGGGTATGGGTAAAGGTCCCTCACTGGCGCTGCTCCTGGCTGGTCCGGCGCTGTCCCTGCCCAATATGCTGGTCATCCGCAGTATTATGGGTACAAAGAAGACGCTGACCTATATTGCCCTAGTAGTTGTTTTTGCTACAGTTTCCGGATACGTGTTCGGACTGATTATGTCGTGATTCTAACGTTATTACAAATGGAGGTCGTTAAGATGAATATCAAGATTTTGGGACCCGGCTGCCCGAGATGCCGGCAGGTGGAGAAAACAGCCAGGGAAGTGGTCAGTGAACTGGGCATCGATGCTACTGTCGAGAAAGTTAAAGATATCAAAGAGATAATGGAGTATCCCATCCTGACAACTCCGGGACTGGTCATCGACGAGAAGGTGGTCTGTTCCGGGCGGGTACCAGGTAAAACTGAAATCACTACGTTCATCACCACCGCGATGACCGGGGAATAGACCCGGCTCCACGTTAAAATACGGGCGGCTTAAGTCGCACCTGGACACCGGGGGCGACCCGACAAAGGACTTCAATGCTGCTGCCTGAAATCCGGGCAAAATAGCAACTGCGTTTCCATTGAAAGGAGAAACCGGCTGTTCATGACAGAAAAAAAGGGAATAGGCTTCTTTGAGAAGTACCTGACAGTATGGGTCATACTCTGCATGATTGCGGGGGTGTTAATCGGGGAGTTTTTACCGGATATCCCCGCCTTTTTAAGCAGATTCGAGTATGCTTCGGTATCGATACCGGTGGCGATACTTATCTGGCTCATGATTTACCCGATGATGCTGAAGGTGGACTTTGCCAGTATCGTCAATGTCGGAAAGAATCCCAAAGGACTCATCGTGACGTGGACGACCAACTGGCTTATCAAACCCTTCACCATGTATGGCATTGCCTACCTGTTCTTTTTCGTACTTTTCAAGTCCCTGATTCCGCAGGAACTGGCAAAGCAGTACCTGGCCGGTGCCGTGTTACTGGGAGCAGCACCGTGTACGGCTATGGTATTCGTCTGGAGCCATCTCACCAGGGGTAACCCGGCGTATACGCTGGTCCAGGTAGCCACGAACGACCTTATCATATTACTTGCATTTACACCGATAGTGGCGTTACTGCTGGGCGTCAGTAACATTTCTGTCCCCTGGATGACGTTATTCCTGTCGGTTGCCCTGTTCGTGGTAATCCCGCTGACGGGCGGATGGTTTACGAGGGTCTATGTTTCCAGGAAAAGGGGCAAARCCTATTTTGAAGATACATTCATCCCCAGATTTGGGAATATAACCATTATCGGCCTTYTGCTTACGCTTGTCATAATATTCTCTTTCCAGGGAAARGTGATACTGGACAATCCGCTTCACATARTCCTGATTGCCGTACCACTTTCGATTCAGACATTCCTGATATTCCTTATCGCCTACGGTTGGGCAAAAGGATGGAAGCTCCGGCACGATATCGCGGCACCTGCCGCCATGATAGGTGCCAGTAACTTTTTTGAGCTTGCTGTAGCGGTTGCTATTTCGGTATTCGGGCTTACCTCGGCGGCAGCACTGGTAACCATCGTGGGAGTACTCGTAGAAGTGCCCATAATGCTGACTCTTGTGGGAATTGCAAACAGAACACAGCACTGGTTTCCTGTTCCCCGGAAGAGTGAACTATAAGTCGTCCGGGCACGGTAGAATAGTATTGCTGCGTAATTACCGGCAAATCCCGCATGGGTAACCGGAGATTTCCTCCTGGATGTTTGACGTATACTGCTGATGCCTATATCATGATGTGTGGGAAATCAATGGAAAAAAGGGGTGAATATATGACTGATAATGATGCTGTAACAGTTGAAATCGATGGTGCAATTGCAACGGTAACTATCAATCGACCGGAAGCCCGGAATGCGCTCAACAGGGATGCCTTCCTCGGTCTTCAGGAGGCTGCCCTGAGCCTAAAGAATAATCCCGCGGTAAATGTCGCCATACTGACCGGTGCCGGAGACCGCGCTTTCAGTGCCGGTATTGACCTGAAAATGGTAGCCTCCGGCGGTGGTGGCGTTTCGGTATTTCCGGGTCTTCGTGGCGGTTATGACCAGCTTTTCAGCCTGAAAACAATCTTTACGATGTACGAGGAACTGTCGATTCCGGTTATCGGTGCCATAAACGGATATTGTCTCGGGGCAGCATTTGAGCTGAGCCTGTGCTGTGACATGCGGCTTTCCGCCGACACCGCGATTTTCGCACTGCCGGAAATCCAGTTTGGCGTGGTTCCCGACCTTGGGAGTACACAGCGTTTACCGAGAATCGTGCCTCCCGGCTATGCCAAGTAATTGATTCTGACGGGACGCCGCATTGATGCTGCTGAGGCGCTGCGTATCGGCCTGGTTGACCATGTTTACCCGAGGGAGCAGGTGATGCCGGAGGCAAAGAAGCTTGCGGAGGAGATTGCCGCACTTAACCCCCGTATTGTACAGGGAGCCAAGCGGGCGGCTAATCTTTTCATGACAACTCCACTCGATGCCGGACTGCGCATGGAAACGGATATCTGTACCGCTGCCGGCAGAGGTGCCGGTTTTGGTGAGCAGGCACAGAAGTTCCTCAAGAAAGAATAGCACGACTGTAGCTGAATACCTGAAAAAGCTCTAGAAAGTCAGGTACCTGTCCGACAGGTGCCTGACTTTTTTCAGCCGCCCGATGTGAGCAGGACAACTCCGCCAATGATAAGACCGATTGATACCACTTTGGTAGTAACAATACCCGGACTGAGGCGTTCGTTGAGTACCGCCGGGAAGAATTGACTTACCACCATGGCATATACAAAAACAAACGCCGGCCGGGTGCTCAGTATTGTTGATACAATTGATACCGGCCCCTGTTCGATTGCCCAGAAGGAAAGGATAAAACCGATTACAGCCAGGCACTCGTTAACCATCATAAGGCCAAGCGCCCTGTTCCTCCCCGCCATATCCCGTATTGCGCGCAGTGTTGCAGGACGGACAGAAACCAGTAAGAACATGACCCCGAGACAGGCGGAATTGATGCCGTACATATTCCAGAAACTAATCTGCTCAAGAGCATACTTGCTGCCGATATTGGCTACACCGAAGAGAACACTGGAGACCATCAGGGTGGTAAATGACCGGCGCAGGTGAACTCCTCTTTCTCCTGTTCCCCAACGGACGGAGATGAGCACTGCCCCGCCTACCGTGATGAATATTGCCAGCCACTGCAACCAGGCGAGCTGCTCATTCAGGAGTGGTACGGCCAGTATGGCAACGAATATCGGGAAAGTATTTGTTACCGGCATGATGCGGGACACTTCTTCGGAGCGCATTGTCCTCAGCATGAGCAGTGCCCCTGCAACACGGGCTATGCTGGAGGCTACGGCCACCAGCAGTGTACTTCCTTCTGCTCCGGCGGGTAAAGGGGAAAGGCTTAAAACCACCAGTCCCAGCATAGTATGCACGACACCAATCGGGGTAAGGAAAGAGAAGAAACTGGGCATTCTCTTCGAGATAAGGTGGCTGTCGATAATCGATACTGCACCGGTAACTGCCGCGGAGGCCATAGCAACTGCAATCCACATAAAAGAACGGGCAGGCTCCTTTCCCGGGGGATGCTACACGTAATCTGCATACATCTTAGCGGATACGGTTAAGAATTGACAGGAAAAAAGGTGCACGTTGCGATAGCAGTTGCTAGTCCTGGTACATGTACAGCGGGGAATCGTCGGTTATCAGCCGGCCGGGTCCGGCAAGCTCATTCCTGATGTGTTTGGGCATGCTGAACATTGCCTGGTGGGTTAACCCGTCGTAGAACTTCAGGTGGTCCAGCGAACGGTTTTTAATGCGGTTGTCTATTTCAGAGGTATCTATCGGGAACGGACTGAGGCTTGATGAGGCCATGCAGAAGCCCCAAGGACCGCCAAAGGACGGGATGTCCACCTGGTAGGCACAGACTATGGGAAAGACGCTCTTCAGCGTAGCATAGACTGCGGAAAGGTTCACCAGCTCTGTCCATGATGCTGAACCGGACTGGACAGATATGATACCGTTGCCGGTCAGCTTTTCCTGGACCAGCCGGTAAAACTCCTGTGTATAAAGCAGGTATGCCGGCCCTTCCTCGATAGGTTCGGGCAGGTCAATAATAATAACATCGAACGACTGGTTGCTGTTAGCCAGGTATTCCCTGGCATCGGTATGATACAGTTCCGTACGTGGGTCATCGAAGGAACCACGGTGATAGTCGGGCAGTACCTGTTTGCAGATATCGACAACCTCTTCATCGATATCCACCATAACCGCCCGCTTTACGCTTTTATGGGACAGCACTTCCCTGAGGGTTGCGCCTTCGCCACCCCCGGCAATAAATACTGTTTCCGGTCCCGGATGTACAATCATCGGTGGCTGGACGAGAGCCTCGTGATAGACAAACTCGTCCGCGTCACTGGACTGAATCTTGCTATCCAGCACCAGGAACCTGCCGAAATTACCACTGCGGATAATTTCAACCTTCTGGAACTTCGTCTGACCGGTATACAGCACCTCTTCGATGCTGTGCAACTGGATCAGGTGTTTACCTACTCTATCCCAGAACCATTTATCAGGGTCGCTGTCCATGGCTCCTATCCCAACCTGACTTTCTCGGCAATCCGGGTCCCCCTGGCGATTTCCTGTATGGAGTGCTTCCGGGCGCCGAGTTTCTTAATGAGTACCTCTGCTGCCTTCTCCGGCTGTACCGTCGTGCCGCATGTGAAGATGTCAGCCGCAGCATAACCGTATTCCGGCCAGGTATGAATGAAGAGGTGGGACTCGGCAACTACTACCACGCCGCTTATCCCGTGGGGACTGAACCGGTGGAAGGAATCCGTTACCACCGTTGCCCCGGCCTCATCAGCCGCTGCCATCAGGGTCTCTCTCAGCATATCCAGGTTGTTCAAAATCTCCTCGTTACAGTCTTCCAGTTCCATCAATAAATGTCGTCCTAATGCATCCAATCACCAGCCCTCCCTAGAAGATTTACCCGGAGCCTGATTCTCTAAGGCAAATCAGGCACATACCAGTTCCATGTATAACTATTTCTGATAATAATTATTGTGCTGATAAACTCTATCAGGCTTTTATGCCCAGTGCTTTGCCAAGCGCCGGAAGGTCAAGATATTCCGTGATAATGGTGCTGATTCTCGGCAGCTTTTCCACGCTGAAACGGGTCCTGGCCATGGTATCCTCGATGTTTGAAACGATGGTGGTTACATCATCGCCTGCCATGATAATCGGGACATCTTTTTTTACTGCCTCACCCATTACCTGCGGTAACGGTTTCTGTTCGCCGCTTATTACCAGTCCCCGTGTGGATGTCTGTAGTGCCGCCAGTTGCATATCTGACCGCTCGCTCCTCAGCACGGCAACCTTATTCTCCTTGCGACCGAAGTAAAGAGGGCCGGTGTCTACGGTCATGGCTCCGAGCATGATGTTTTCCGCCAGCTCTCCCGATTTCTCCGCACTGTTCAGTATTTCCCCGTTGATACCGTCAGCCAGTTCACTGACTGTCAGTGTGAAGAGAGCCCTGTCTTCGGGAAGCAGTCCAAGAACCTTGATGCCGGCTTCCTTAAAAGCTGCCGTGGCTTTGTCCCGCAGTCCCTCTACAAAACTTACGGGCACCTTGTTCAGTATTACACCGAGCAGGTTTTTACCAAACAGCTTCTGGGCTACAATCATCTTTGCGCCGGGAGATTCTTCAGGTCCGCCTACGATAATGACTTTAGCGTTTACGGCTGCCGCCATTTTCTGAGCAGCTTCACCAGCACTGCCGGGACCTTCGATGATGACGATATCCTTGTCCTTGGAGATACGGTCGTAGGTCTGCTTTACAATACCGGATATCTTTCTCGAATCTCCGATGAATGGACTGATGTCTTCGGGGGATTCCGCCAGTGAGAGAACATTTTTCATCAGCAAGGCATCACTGTCAACGCCCTCCATGGTGACGGGCTTCATGAAACCCACTTTCTTGCCTTCACCGACCATGTGCTGTGCCAGACCGGCACAGATGGAGGTTTTCCCACCGCCCTCTGTTAGAGAGGTTACAAATATAGCGGTCACATTCAACCCTCCTTGATAACATTCCAAGTAGTTATTATAAACCTTTAAGGCCATTTGGTAAAGATAAAGTCGGGAGATGTTGCCATGATAGCTTCAAAATGGTACAATCTCGTGTAGAGCCTTTAAGCTGGTCCCGTGAGGCTGGCAAGGGATGAAGAGTATCTGATAATTGAACCTCTTGCCGGCTGCGGCAAGAGGTTTTTATATGTCTGATAAAGTAATCATGAGCTCGGGGGATGTCCGGCGGACACTGGCACGCATTGCCCACGAGATAATCGAACATAACCAGGACCTTGAACGACTGGTATTCGCCGGTATACATACTCGCGGGTTACCCCTGGCCAGGCGCCTTGCTGCCAATGTTACCCGGTACAGCGGTGTGGAGATACCGGTCGGTACCATCGATATCAGTCTTTACCGCGACGACCTGTCCTACCTCGACGAGCAACCCTCGGTACAGCGCACGGATATACCGGTCAATATTGAAGGTAAGCTGGTGGTGCTGGTCGATGACGTGCTCTATACGGGCCGCAGCATCCGTGCCGCTATGGATGCCCTGATTGACCTCGGGCGTCCCGGCTCTATCCACCTGGCAGTCCTGATAGACCGCGGGCACCGCGAGTTGCCAATTCGGGCGGATTACGTGGGTAAGAATGTACCCAGTTCCCGTGACGAAGAAATACGAGTCAGGTTGACGGAGACCGATGGAATTGATGAAGTAGCCATTGTTGACAGGGTAGCCTCCGGACTGCCCTGATACGGAATCTGCGGGACGCAGAAAAAGGAGAAATCATGGCACTGTCAGGTAGAAGTCTGGTTACCATGGACGACCTTTCCAACGGAGAAATGGAAGCCCTGTTTTCCCTCACCGACGACATGTCAGAAACTATCGGGGAACAGTACAGCATGTGTCAGGGCAAGATAATGGCAAGTCTGTTCCTTGAGCCCAGTACAAGGACGCGCCTTTCGTTTGAGACGGCAATGCACCGGCTTGGCGGCAACGTCATCACCGTGGCCGATGCAAAATCATCATCACTGGCCAAAGGCGAAAGCCTGGCCGATATGGCGCGGGTCGTAGGAAGCTATGCCGACATCATCGTGGTCAGGCACCCCTGGGAAGGAGCTGCCAGGGTGGTGGCTGATTACGCAGGAATACCGGTGATAAATGCCGGCGACGGCGGGCACCAGCACCCGACCCAGACGCTCTGTGACCTGTATACCATCAGGAAAGAAAGAGGAACTATCGGCGGACTCAGGATTGCTCTCTGGGGTGATTTGAAATACGGACGGACAATTCATTCGCTGATATTTGCCCTGGCCAAATTTGGTGCTGACATACTGTTCTTCCCCAGTCCCGGCCTCGAGGTACCGGAGAACGTCATCAGAAAACTGGTTACCGAGTATGGCGGGCAGGTGGAGCATGTTGCTGCTTCCGAAAGCACCCAGAGAGACGCTGCTTTTCCTCTCAACGCAGTATATGTAACTCCAAACAGTCCGCATCAGCTTGCCATGATGCCGAATGTAAACATCGCGGCGGAACTGAAGGACGGAGTTGATGCCCTGTATGTAACACGACCTCAGAAAGAAAGGTTTCCGGCCAACGCAGAAAAAGACGGTCTGACGGAAAGATATCCCATCGTGAATAAAAAACTCCTCAGGGGCAGGCAGTTCCAGCAGACAATCGTAATGCATCCGCTACCGCGGGTGGACGAGCTTGCCTATGATATTGATGCCGACCCCCGGAGTACATACTTCAAACAGGCAGCCCGCGGGGTACCGGTACGGATGGCGCTCATAGCAGCACTCCTGGGGACCAGGGAGATACGGCCACCGGATGAAGACAAAATTGTTATTCCGGGGGCTGAGTATCCTGCGTATGAGCGTGACTCAGGACTGAGGTGCAATAATCCCGCCTGTGTATCTTTACAGGAAAGTGAAGCCCAGTACCTTAAACCGAAATTCAAGATTGTCAGCAGGGACCCACTGAGGCTGCGTTGCATCTACTGTGAGCACGGGTTCCAACCACAGTATGCCGCTACGACCGACTGGCATGAAGGCAAACTGGAATACAAGATGTAC
>DUES01000021.1 GCA_011192055.1 Dehalococcoidia bacterium | reverse complement strand
GTCCTGTTTACGAAATCACGCCGTTCGGAGGCTGTCATCATGGAGCTAAGCATTCACGCTTTCCTTGCTGTTTTTATGAATATAAAGGACAAGGCTCTTGGCAACGACAGGGTTGAGCAGGTCTTCCAGGAGCCGTACCGGTCTGGTCTTGTTCATGATATCCCATACCAGGAAACGGTGATACAGGGCAGGTATTCTTGCCTTTTCTCTATTGATACCGAACAAGCACCGCAGCAGCCAGTAGAAAAAGTGGAGACCGTGTTTGCGCCGGACGGCATAAATATCCAGGCCTTGTTGGTGCAGCAGGTTAATAAGTTGCCTGCGACGGTACTTGCGGATATGCCCCCCCGGCTGATGGTGATAACCGGAGGAAAGTTTCCAGTAAATGGTCTCACTGAAATAGGTGGGGACACTGAGTGCCAGCGTACCGTCGTCCTTGAGAATACGCTTGAGTTCTTTTACCACTGCTGCATCATCGGGAACATGTTCCAGTACTTCGGAGCAGATTATGCGGTCGAACTGGTTACTCTGAAAAGGCAGCTGCAGGGCATTTCCCTGCAGTGCCAGGTAGTTGCTTTGTGACTTGCCTTCTTCATCCATGAGGTGCAGCAAGTAATTGGTCTTGGCCACATTAGCCCGGTCAATATCAAGGGCACATACGATACATCCGGGTTCCTGGCAAGCCCGGGAAGCGTGCCTGCCCTCGCCGCACCCTACGTCCAGAATTCGTTCTCCGGGTCTGATTCCAAGGAGGTCGTAGTCCACAGTGAGCATTCACAGAAGCTCCTCGTATACCTTTACCGTCTGCAGAGCAGCCTGCCTCCAGCTGAAATTCTCGACAACGCGTTTCCTGCCGGCTTCACCCATCTTCTGCCCTATTTGCTTGTTATCAAGAAGGTGTTTTAGCGCAGCGGTGAGGGCTTCAGTATCACGTGACGGAACAAGGATACCGGCAGAGCCGTCCTCACCGACAACCTCCGGTAGTGCCCCGGCACGTGTTGATACTATAGGAAGCCGGGAAGACATAGCTTCGGCGGCTGGAAAACCAAAACCTTCGTGGAGCGATGGGACCACGGCTATCTCCGACGTGGCGTAGAGCCTGGCAAGCTCTTCTCTTTCTATTTTACCCGTGAAGTGTACCGAGTCTTCAAGCCCGTATTCTTTTGCCATGATGACCGGTTCGGCTTCCGGGTCATTATTTCCAACGACGGTCAACCGGATATCAGTATCACTGAGGAGTTGTTGTACAGCCCTCAGCAGGTAAGGAAGCCCCTTGGTATGTCCATTGCCACTGCTTACCATTATCAGCCTGTTGGGCTCTTTGGGAACCAGTCCGTCACCATTAAAGAAATCAATGTCAACACCGTTAAGGACTACCCGGAGCGCCTTTTCCGGGACCTTGAAAAAGTGCTGTATATCCTCTGCCGATGTCTGTGATACGGTTACCACCCTGTCCAGTCGGGGAGATACCCGGCGCTGCATACCTATGAACGAAAACCAGCGCCATAATCGCCACTTTTCCAGGAAATTCTTGGCCTGGGCCATTTCAATCTGGCGGTCAATGTGGATTGGGTGGTGTATGGTGGCAACGACCGGTATGCCAAGTCGTTTCATCAGGAGAAGACCGTAACCAAGGCACTGGTTATCATGGATAACGTCAAATTTAAGTTCGGGTTGCAGGGCACGGATTCTGTTGTACGCGCGTATACTGAAGGTCAGCATCTCGGGGAATGTTCCCAGGCACACCATCAGAAATTCGTAGAAACGGAGTGGATTGCACACGCGCAAGAGGTCCTGCCATAAGGTATTCGTGGACTCATAGAGGTTCAGGCTTTCCAGTTTATGCAGCGTGATACCGTCGACCAGTTCCGGATAGGGCGGTCCGGAAATCACATGGACCTCGTGACCAAGGTCATGAAGCTCCGTGGAAAGATAGTATATATATATACCCTGCCCACCGCTATAGGGATTACCCCTGTAAGACAGTAGACAAATCCTCACTCTTGCATCCGCTCCTCTCTTTAATCCCGGCAGACGTGGACCTGCCAGATGCGCAACAAGGAGCTGCCGAATTAGCAGAATTGTGGCTAAATGATACTACTGATTGTCCCGGATTGCAAGTTTCGCGTACTCCGGATACCAGATACCGCAGTATGAAGGCGTGTACACTATGGGGAAAATGGAGCCGCCCCGATAAATCAGGGCGGCTCGTTATTACAGATGCAATGTTCTGTTGCAGCGATTGGCCCTAGTCCAGCTCTTGTGCTATCAACTCACGGTGATAAACGCTGTCACCGAAAGCAGTGTCAGATGAGCGGGCCCGCTTGAAGTACATGTGCATATCGTGGTCCCAGGTAAAACCAATACCGCCATGGACCTGGACACCACCGTCTGCAATGGACTTATAGGCATCGCCGCAGCAACTCTTTGCCATGGAAACGAGTAGAGAGGTATCCGGGTTATCTTCTCTGATTGCTTCGGCGGCGGCTTCCGTAAGTGAACGGGCATACTCCAGCGAAGTGTACATGTCTGCACACCGGTGTTTTATTGCCTGGAAACTCCCGATCGGTACCCCGAACTGGACCCTGTCTTTGGCGTAGTTTACGGTTGTTTCCAATATCCAGTCGCAACCACCCACCATTTCAGCACAGAGAGCGGTTGTTGCCTTTAAAGCCATGTCCCGGAGGATCGGCCAGCCTTTGTCCACTTCACCAATGACATGTCTGCCGGGGACAGCCACCCTGGTAAGGACCAGTTCATACTGTTTCCTGGTCTCGTCCATTCCCTGGAGCGGGGCGACATACACTCCCCATTCGGAGGTGTCTACCAGAAAGAGGGTTATTCCCTCTTCGGGGTTCTGGGACCGACTGGTGCGGGCTGCAACGATGATGTAATCGGCTGCCTTGGCATCAGGCACGAAGTATTTGCTGCCGTTGAGGACATAGTCATCACCCATTTTGGTGGCCTTCATCTGTACGCCCTCAGGCCAGAATTCACCATCCGCTTCGGTAACTGCCAGGGTGAAGACTGCTTCGCCGTTTGCCATCAGGGACAGAAACTTTCTCTTTTGCTCATCCGTACCCGCACTGAGAAGAGTCTGCCCTGCAAGCAGCAGTGTTGAGAAGAAGGGTCCGGGCATCATCGCTCTACCCATCTCTTCACAGAGGACGGCCAGATCACGGAAATTCATGGCACTTCCGCCGTATTCTTCGGGGAGTATCAGTCCCAGCCAGCCTACTTCGGCCATCTTCTTCCAGAGCTCAGGTGAATGGCCGGTCTCATCTTCCATCATTTCACGAACAAATGTCTTGGGGCATTCATTCTCCAGGAAGTCACGGGCCATGGTCTTAAGCATTTCCTGTTCTTCATTCAGGCTGAATTCCATATTTAGTGCTCCTTAACGTCTATAACTAAAATTACGTCTAAAAAGAGCCGGTACCCGGACTACCGGGGCAGCCCCAGTATTCTCTCGGCAATGATATTGCGGTTAATTTCAGAAGTACCCATCTCAATCGTTGCGCCGCGTGAACGGAGCATCTCATAGACCCATGCTCCTTCATCAACTGCCAGCTTGGAGCCTTTGACCATTTGCGAGTAGGCACCGAGCATTTCCATGGTCATGTCGCTCCGTCGCTGTCTCATCTCGGCGGAGAAGTTCTTCCCTGCTGACATATCGTTTCCGGCATCGATTCC
>DUES01000209.1 GCA_011192055.1 Dehalococcoidia bacterium | reverse complement strand
GCGTTAACGTCCTTCATGAAGGACGTCCCGACGAGTACATCATCAAGGTCGGCCCCGGGGATATTCAGCTTCTGGCCTTTGTGAGCGCCCAGTGCCAGCAGTACAGCACCGTAGTTCCGGGTGAGCAGGTCATCCAGTCCTTTACCCAGGTCTACCGGAGTACCGGTCTTTATTTCCACGCCGAGGGCTTCAATATAGTCGATATCCCGCTTTAACGTTTCGCGGGGAAGGCGGTGTTCCGGTATACCCACGGCCAGCATACCGCCTGCCACCGGCAGAGACTCAAAAACAGTCACGCCATATCCCAGCCTGACCAGGTCATAGGCAGCGGCCAGACCGGCCGGGCCGGCGCCAATAATACCGACTTTGTCCGGCTGTGTCTGTGGCAGACGCTGAGGCAGTTCCTGGGGAACGTTGTCGGTGACGAACCGTTTCAGGGCTTCAATGGCAATCGGCTCCTCCACGTCCTTGCGTTTGCATTCAGTCTCGCAGGGATTAAGGCATACCCGTCCGCACACGGATGGAAGAGGCATATTACGCCGGATAACATCCAGTGCTTCCCGGAATTTACCCTTGGCAATGAGAGCGATATAGGCCGGAATACGAATGTGGGCAGGGCATGTTACCTGGCAGGGGGCTTCCTGCTCTCCGTAGAGACCGTTGCCATTCGTGGACTTGATTATGCCGCATGTCTTTTCGTCGCGGCACTTGTCCCGGTCAATCACCACAATCCCGTCTTCATCTCTCTTTGTGATTGCTTCATTGGGGCAGACGAAGGCGCAGACCGGTTCAGCACAGTGATAGCACGGCGTGGCCATATGACTGACGAAGACGTTGGGGTATCTGCCCTCTTCCTTGTAAAGCAACCTCATCCACCTGGCGGGACCGGCGGGAATATCGTGCCAGTCTTTACAGGCGATGGAGCAGGCATAACATCCTGTACATCGATTCTGATCAAAATAGAAACCCAGTTGCATCGTCATATCTCCTTAGGCCTTGTTAACTTCGACGAGTGCTGTCTTCAGTATGGCTGCGCCACCTGGTGAATAGACATCATCGGTAACAGTATTTGTACAACCGCCGCGGTCAATTCCCTCGTCATCAGGGTTGAACCAGGCGCCTTCATATATGCAGATAACACCCGGAATAATCCTCCTGGTTACCCACGCTTTGATAGCCAGCTTTCCACGGTCGTTGAATACGTAGACCTCGTCGCCATCCCGGATGCCACGGGGTCCGGCATCTGCGGGATTAATCCACATCACGTGGGGGTCTGCTTCGACC
Organism: Dehalococcoidia bacterium; assembly: GCA_011192055.1. The sequence continues at coordinate 8,590 of DUES01000209.1, read as the reverse complement.
AGCCAGTCTACGTTTTGCAGCGTTGAGTGGACCCTTACCCGGGGATGTGGCGTGAGAAGCTGGAGCGGGTACTTTGCTGCCAGCGGGTTGTAACGGTCCTCCCGCCCTTCTGCAATGTACTTCGGGACCGGCGGAGTGTACGGACTGTTGAGGTCTGCCAGTCGCTGTGAAAATATCTCTATCTTGCCTGAAGGTGTGGGGAAGGGATTATTTTCCGGGTCTTCAATCTGGGCCTTGAAAGCAATATACGATTCATCGAGCTTAACCCGGTGGATGGCTTCCTTCTTGAACTTGTCATAGTCAGTAATGTGCTGCTGGTACTCAGGGTTCGTAGCAATGAATGTACGCAACCATTCGTCCTCGTTCTTGTCATTGAAACCTTCGTACCCCAGCTTCTCAGCGAGCAGGTTCCCGATTTCCCAGTCAGATTTACATTCGCCCAGCGGCTCGATTGACTGGTTCGAGTATGTAAAGTATGGTCCGGAAGGCCACGGTCTGGTGAGGTCGTTTTTCTCGGCAAAGGTCTTCACCGGCAGTACGATATCGGCATATCTGGCTGTCGGTGTGATGAAAATGTCCTGGACGACCATGAACTCCAGGCCTTTCAGCGCTTTAACGCCTTTGTTTGTGTTACCGCGCTGGTTCAACGCATTACCGCCGGCAAACCAGGCTGCCTTGATATCGGTCGGGTAGCCGCCGGCCGTTCCCTTCAGGAAACCGTCCCAGATTTTGTTAACATGAATGCGGCGCACCAGGCGGAGGTTAATATCCAGAGTCCCTCGGATTGAGGGTCCACCGGCTTCGGCGGGATTTCTCACCCCGGGGACTCCGGCAGAACGGAACATGTGTCCGTAGGGGATACCCATCAGGCCGCCGCAGGCGCTTCCGCCCGGCTTCCCGACGTTACCCGTCATTGCGGTAAGGGTTATGGCGCAGCGGTTATACTGTTCACCGTAAGCAGCCCGTGCCGGTCCCTGGCAGTCCATCAGGCATGCCGGGTCGGTAGTGGCGTACTGCCGTGCCAGGTCGGTGATACGCTGAGCGGGTACTCCGCAGATTGCCTCTGCCCACTCCGGCGTCTTATCGACGCCGTCCTCAATACCGAGGACATAATCTTTTAATTCATCTAATCCGACGGTGTATTTATCGAGGAAAGCCTGGTCTTGCAGGTTTTCTTTAATAATGACATTGGCCATGGCTGTCATCATTGCGGCGTCCGTGCCGGGGATGATGGGAATCCATTCCGCGGCCAGTGTAGCAGCAGAATCATGATACCGGGGGTCGATTGCGATTATGGGTATGCCGGCTTCCCTTGCCTTGGTGAGGTTACCGATGGCATCCGTACCGGAGACCATCCTTACCGGGTCCCATCCCCACATGATKATKARYTTGGCGTTMAGCAGGTCTTCCCKGCTGTGACCAACCATGACRTCRCCGTARGATGACATTACYGCCCAGACRGCGCCTTCAGACGAGATATTACCGTAGYTKGMGGTAAAACCTCCGAACATTGCCAGYGCCTTGGCGAGGGMRCCGGCCGTGTGAAGGGCGCCCATGTGRCCRCCACCACCRTARAACAGGGCGYTATTSCCGTAGGTCTCCTTGATACGGKTTAGCTGGCTGACAATCGYGTCCATTGCCTCRTCCCASGAAATCCGYTCAAACTCACCCTTRCCCTTTTCGCCAACTCTCTTCATGGGATAGAGGAGCCGGTCCGGRTGATAAATCCAGTGACGGTATGCCCGACCTCGCCAGCAAGCCCTGAGCTGGTTGTCCTCATCCTCATAATTATCCCCTTCGATTCTGGTTATCACGCCGTCCTTGACGTGGACCCGCAGCGGGCAGCGCCCGCCGCAATCGAAGGCGGAAGTACACAGGATGACATGCTCTCCGTCAGCCAGACTGGTCTTCTGTGTGCTCATGTCTACCTCCTAACAAGCTAATGCACCCGATAATTATGTATGGGGGCATTTGAATATTTTATACACTTTGAATACAAGGGTCAATTTTGCAGCGGACATAAAATATTACTCGGAATATCAGTCCACTACGTTACCCCTCTTAGCGACCTCTTCTTTCTTCAGCAGGGCATAAAGAAGTAATTGCGGACAGCACATGAGTAGTTCCCGGAGCAGCTGTCAATCACTCACGGCAGTTAAAGTATATTAGTATTTAACTTATGTTCAGCTAGTTATTCAGGCTGAAAGGAGGGTACTGGTCGGTTGTCAACATGAAGGCGTAGACAGACACTCTTAAAGCCCAGCGGTACACGCCGACTACGAAGTCGAATAGTTCTCGCGGGTAACGGCCAGTGAAAAGAATGGCAAACCAGGCGATGATGACGCAGACCACGGCAGCAATGCCAAGAAAAAAGAGGACTACATAGTGGGGAATTGCCAGGAACCATTTCACCAGCGGGTACCAGTGAGTCAGGTCTTTACGGACATCAGGGTAGGGTATTTCAATATGCACCGATTGCTCTTCATCCGTAGAGGGATACTCATCCCTGAGCAATGCAAGATACGCCCAGACACGAGCACTGAATTTCGCCAGGGCTACATTCCAGTCAAACCACCACCTGGGGTACTTCTGCTGGAAAAGAATCATGAGCAGTATTGAAAAAAATGGGATAGCAGCTGTAGCAAATTCATAGCTGTAACGTCCCAAATTTTCTTGCCACTGAAGACTGAAACCTCCTAACAGGCTCAGGACTATCATGATTGGAATTATGGTGAGTATCCTGAAGAAGGTAGTAAGCTTGTTGAGTTCTCTGTCAGGGTAGTCAACGGACAGGTTCACAGGATAGGTACCGGAATTACCGTTCATCTTTCACCTCCTCACCACAAAGCCGGTCTGTTTAACGGATATTGCCGTCTATTTCCGTCCGGACGGCTGCGCCCGTAGTGGACCGGCTACCGGGGCAAATCAGAGGCCCCCTTTTAGTGCAATTTAGGGACCTTTCATTCTGACAGCCACCATATAAACCAGAAGCGCACTCCCCGGATTGTACCGGGAAGTGAAGCTTCGTGGTTCACAGTTGTAATTATCCAGGGTCATTGAGTGTCTGAAGTCTAGACAACCTCGTTGTACAGTGTTACGTCGGCACGACCGGAAAACAGGGAGCGCGTGGCCTGCCCGAACGCTTTGAAATGCTCGGTACCGCCGTGGTACTTCAGGGCATCCATATCCTCGTACTTTTCGTAGACCAGTATCTTGTCCGGATTGTCTATTGCCTGGTTGATGTTGTAGGAGATTGTTCCGGGGTCCTGGCGGACTTTTACCACGAGTTTCTTGAATTCTTCAACAACCTCGTTGCCCTTTCCCTCGGCTACCTGCAGGATTGCTACTACGATTACCATTCTTTCCCTCCTTTATTTTCTGCTTATTACCCGGATAGGCGGTATAATACGGTACTGAACTGAAACCTGCAACTTTCTAGGGGTTCCAGACAGGACCATAGCTGGGTCCCAGCTGGGTTTTCAGCATCTCCTGTGCGGTTTCAATAAAATCACATAATATCGGGCGGGTGTCACGCGGGTCTATGATATCTTCAATATTAAACGCTTCAGCAGTACGGAATGGTGAAGAAATCATCTGGAGATTGTGCTCTATCTCCTGCTGCTTCGCTACGGGGTCAGGGGCATTTTCAATCTCCCGGCGGTAGGCAGCTCTGGCGCCACCTTCAATATGCATCGAGCCCCAGTGACCGGACGGCCATGCTACACGCTTATACATGCCCCCGGGACGGTTATGCAGTTGTCCGGCTACGCCGAATAGCTGGCGGGTAACAAAGGTTATCCATGGCATCCTTGTATTAATAGTAGCCAGTACTATTTTGGCACCGGCGCGGACGATACCCTGCTTCTGCGCTTCGGTACCTACCGTGAAACCGGGTTCATCGGCGAAGTAGACCATGGGCAGGTGGAAGAGGTCACAAAGCTGTATGAAGCGTATTACCTTCGAACCGGTGGCAACATCCATCGAACCACCGTTCTGCATCGGGTTGTTAATCATTACACCCGCCGGGTAGCCGTTAACACGGGCGAATCCGGTGATACGGGACTTCCCGTAGTATGGGGTAATTTCAAAGAACGAGTTGTGGTCAAGGACGAATTTCAGAATCTGGTAAGGATTATAAGACCGTGTCTTTTTTCGCGGGATGATGGAGAGCAGCTTTTCTTCCCGGCGGTTTGGGTCATCCGAAGGTTCCGCTCGTGGCGGCATTTCCCAGACATTCTGCGGGAGGTAACTCAGGAAACGCCGGATTATGTCGAAGGCTTCTTCCTCGGTTTCTGCCAGGTTATCAATGACACCGCTATCGTATATCTGGCTGCGTTCGTCACCAAGTTCTTCCTTGGTTATGTCATAACCGAGAGCGGCTTTTACAACCGGAGGACCACCGGCGAAGACCTGGGAGGTCCCCTTGACCATGAGGTTGAAATGCGCTATGCAGGCTTCAACCGCCGGTAGCCCGGCAACGGAACCGAGCACCGCCGATACTACCGGTGCTGTACGGAGCAGTTCTGCTGCTGTCGCACAGTATGGATTGGCATCCGGAATATAGGTACGCCCTATCTGCTCAAAGGTGCGGACACTGCCACCGGTAGCATCAAGAAGGCGGATATAGGGCATGTGCCACTCAAGAGCAAGGCGCTGGGCATATCCCCCCTTGTTACCGACCGCAGCATCGGCGGCGCCGCCGCGTACTGTAAAGTCGCCCCCGCTGAAAGCTACCTTGCGTCCGTTCAGTGTGCAGGTACCCGCTACCGAATTGGCAGGGGTGAAGTCAACCAGATTGTCATCTTCGTACCGGGCGCTGCCAGCGAGAATGCCCACCTCCTCGAGTGAACCGGGGTCGGCCAGGGCATCAATCCGCTCCCGTACAGTGAGCTTACCCCGGGAATGTTGTTTATCGATACCTGCTTGACCACCCATCTTCTGGGCCAGTTGCTTTCTTTTCTCAAGTTCTTCAATTTCAGGTTGCCAGACCATTTGTATCCTCCTTCTAAGGCTGGAAGCTCGGTCCGAAAGTAGGTCCGAGCTGGGTTTTCGTTACTTGCTGTGCTGCGTTAATAAAGTCGCACAATATCGGGCGTGTATCTCGTGGGTCAATGATGTCCTCGATATTAAATGCTTCAGCAGTGCGGAATGGTGACGCCAGAGCCTGCAGCTTGCGCTCTATTTCCTGCTGTTTCGCCGCCGGGTCTTCGGCGTTCTCAATATCCCTGCGGTAGGCAGCCCTGGCCCCCCCTTCTATGTGCATCGAGCCCCAGTTTGCCGATGGCCAGGCGACCCGCTTAAACATGCCATCTCCGGTACCACCCCCGGGGTCATGGCACTGACCGGCGACACCATAGAGCTGGCGGATGGCGAAGGTTATCCAGGGTACCCGGGTCTGGAATGTGGCGCATAACATCTTGGCACCCGCACGGACAATGCCCTCTTTCTGGGATTCCAGGCCGACCAGGAAGCCGGGTTCGTCGGCAAAGTAGACCATGGGCAGGTGGAAGGTATCAATCAATTGCAGGAAGCGTATTACCTTATTTCCAGCCGCTACATTCATCGAACCACCGAGGAACATCGGGTTGTTAATCATCACGCCGACCGGATAGCCGTCAACACGGCCCAGGCCGACCATGCGTGACCGTCCGGAGAACTGGCCGATTTCAAAGAAGGAGTCGCGGTCAAGGACGTGATTCAGAATAGCGCGGGCGTTGTAACCCCGTTTCCGGTTGCGGGGAATAATAGATAGCAGTTCTTCGTCACGACGGTTTGGGTCATCGGCTGGTTCTGCTCGCGGTGGCAATTCCCAGATATTCTGCGGCAGGTAGCTGAGGAAACGCCTGACCATTTCAAAGGCTTCCTGTTCACTCTCAGCAACGTTATCAATGACACCTGCGGGAGCCTGGGTACTCTCGTCTCCGAGGTCCTCCTTGGTAATGTCGTATCCCAGGGCTGCTTTAACGACCGGGGGACCACCCGGGAATACCTGGCTGATACCCTTGACCATGACATTGAAATGGGCAAGACAGGCCTCTACTGCGGGGAGTCCGGCCACAGAACCGAGCACCATTGAGACAACCGGTACCTCACAGAGCAGCTTCTGTATTCCATAGCTCCCGGGATTAATAGGTATATAGGTGCGCCCTATCTTTTCAAAGGTGCGGACACTCCCGCCGGTTGCATCCAGAAGCCGGATGTATGGGATTTGCCATTCGGATGCCATATGCTGGGCGCGTCCCCGTTTGTCACCGATGGCGGCATCGGCGGCACCGCCCCGTACTGTGAAATCACCACCGCTGAGGACAGCTTTACGACCGTTTATCGTGCAGATACCCAGCACCGAGTTGGCCGGTGTAAAACTGGCCAGTTTATCGTCCTCGTAGACAGCGCTGCCGGCAAGACTGCCTATCTCCTGCAAAGAGCCGGGGTCAGCCAGCAGGTCGATTCTTTCCCGTACAGTGTGCTTACCACGTCGGCGCTGGCGTTCAATACCTTCCGGTCCGCCCATCCGCGCAGCAAGCTCTTTACGGTGATTAAGTTCGTCAATTTCCGGTTGCCACACCATGGTTTCCCTCCTTTTTTTACCAAGTACAGTCCATGACCTGGCGTTGTATCAATCTTATTTCCCGTGAGAAACGACAGGGAAATGAATAGTAGAAATCCTAGGGACGGTAGCTCGGGCCATCCGAGGGACCAAGCTGTGTTTTCAGTATATCCCGGGCTGCTTCGATAAAGCTGCAAAGCAGCGGGCGTGTATCTCGCGGGTCAATAATATCATCGATATCGAAGGCTTCAGCGGTCCGGAACGGAGAAGCAATTGCCTGAAGGCGACGCTCTATCTCCTCACGTTTCGCCTCGGGGTCGGGGGCGTTCTCTATTTCCCGACGGTAGGCGGCCATTGCGCCACCCTGGATGTGCATGGAACCCCAGTGGGCCGAAGGCCACGCGTAACGCTTGAACATCCCTCCGGGACGGAAATGCAGGCCGCCGGCTACCCCGTATAACTGGCGGATAATGACGGATATCCACGGTACACGTGTATCGCTGGTGGTGGTGAGTACTCTGGCACCGGCACGGAGAATACCCTGCTTTTCCGATTCCAGTCCGACCATGAAACCGGGTTCGTCGGCGAAGTAGACCATAGGCAGGTGAAACGTATTACATAGCTGAAGGAACCGGTATACTTTATCGCCGGCGCTGAGGTCCATTGAGCCGCCCAGGTGTGCGGGGTTGTTTATCATCACGCCGACCGGATAGCCATTGAGACGTGCCAGTCCCGTGACGCGTGATTTGCCGTAGAACGGGGCAATCTCGAAAAAGGAGTCACGGTCGAGCACATGGGTCAAAATCTTATACGGATTGTACAGTCTTTGTTTTGAGCGGGGGATAATTGAGAGCAGTTCCTCGTCACGGCGGTTGGGGTCGTCGGCTGGTTCTGCCCGTTGCGGCAGTTCCCAGACGTTTTGCGGCATGTAGCTGAGGAAGCGGCGTATCATCCCGAACGCTTCCTCTTCGCTCCCGGCAACGTTGTCAATAACGCCGGTGTATGCTGCCAGGTTATCGTCGCCGAGGTCTTCCTTGGGGATAGTATATCCCAGTGCCGCCTTGACCACGGGCGGACCGGCGACGAATACCTGGGTGGTGTCCTTTACCATCAGGTTGAAGTGTGCCAGGCAGGCCTGTATTGCCGGCAGTCCGGCCACCGAGCCCAGCACTGCGGAGACCACCGGTACCGTGCAGAGAAGTTGTCCGGCCATGGCGGAATCGGCACGGCCCGGGATATAGGTGCGGCCAATCTGCTCAAAGGTGCGGACGCTGCCGCCGGTGGCATCGAGGAGGCGGACGTATGGGAGCCGCCATTCGATGGCCATTCTCTCGGCGTGGCCGGTCTTGTTACCGATTGCGGCATCGGCAGCGCCGCCGCGTACTGTGAAGTCGCCTCCATTGAAGACGACCTTGCGTCCGTTGAGATTAAGAGTTCCGATGACGGTATTGGCCGGTTTGAAGTCTTTCAGTTGGTCGTTTTCATAAGTAGCGCTGCCGGCAAGACCGCCAATTTCTTCGGTGGAACCGGGGTCGGCAAGGAGGTCAATTCGTTCCCGGACGGTAAGTTTGCCCTGGGAATGCTGCCGTTCAATACCCTCTTTGCCGCCCATCTGCGCGGCGAGTTTCATGCGGTGCTTAAGTTCGTCAATCTCCGGTTGCCATACCATGAACGGCCTCCTGATAGCCGGGACCTTGCAGATAGCTATGGGGGGTGCTGGAGACTAGTATAGCAACTGGAGGTAGTGACTGACAAGGAAGGGCATGTTATAATCGGTAGTGTCGGAGCCCCTGTAGCTCAGAGGATAGAGCAACGGTTTCCTAAACCGTGTGTCGTGCGTTCGAGTCGCACCAGGGGTACCAGTTCTTGAGACTAGAGAAGCCCTTGAAGTAGAAGATACTTGAAGGGCTTTTATGTTTTCTGCTAATCTTTTGCTAATCCAGATGAAGCAAGAGAAAATAACCCAACGGTCATTTTTAACTAAGCATTAATTATTCCACTATGCTTTCGAAGAAAGCTACTCGTAAGTTGGAGGACTAGATG
>DUES01000208.1 GCA_011192055.1 Dehalococcoidia bacterium | reverse complement strand
CGAGCTTACCTGCCAGCTTCTCGCAATGACAGGTGAGGTTTCACACTTATTGACGTAGAACCAATATATATAACTACTTGACATTTGCATATTTACCCTTTTATAATCAGGTAGAAGTTAGCTCCGGGTTTCATTCCACACAATTTCGTCTTATGTACAGTCACACTATATCCTGATAGTTAAGTTCCCTATTTATGTCGAAGTACATCTTTGTAACTGGTGGTGTAGTTAGTTCCGTTGGCAAGGGCATAACTGTCGCCTCAATTGGTACCCTTCTGAAGAGCCGCCAAATTTCGGTGTCTATTCAGAAGCTGGATCCGTATCTCAATGTTGACCCGGGAACGATGTCTCCCTATCAGCATGGTGAGGTATTTGTAACCCAGGACGGTGCCGAGACAGATCTTGACCTTGGTAACTACGAGCGTTTCATCGATACGAACCTTACTACCGACTCGAATGTAACATCCGGTCAGATATACAGCGAAGTTATTTCGAGAGAAAGGCGCGGTGACTTTCTCGGCGGAACGATACAGGTGGTACCTCATGTTACGGGTGCAATTAAAGACAAGTTCAAGCGGCTGGTAGAAAAATCAAATGCGGATGTCGTTATTATAGAAGTGGGTGGAACCGTTGGCGATATTGAAGGGCAGCCTTTTCTCGAAGCCCTTCGCCAGATGAGAAATGATGCCGGGCGTGACAATGTTTTGTACGTCCATGTTACGTTGCTGCCATATCTGAATTCCACACAGGAATTGAAGACCAAACCCACGCAGCACAGTGTTAATGAGTTACGCCGCATTGGTATCCAGCCGAATGTGATAGTATGCCGCAGCGACCTTCCCATACCGGATGGAATCAGGGACAAAATTTCCCTGTTCTGTGATGTGGAGCGGGAAGCCGTGATACCGCTGCCGACTGTTCCCACTATCTATGAAGTACCGCTGCTCCTCGAGGAGGAAGGTCTTGGTAAACTGGTCGTCGAAAAACTGGGACTCAGCAACGGAAAAGCTGATCTGGCTGAGTGGGAAGCGATGGTCAAGCGTCTCAAGCAGTCCCATGAACCGGTAAATATTGCCCTCGTCGGCAAGTATGTAGAGCTGAAAGACGCCTACTTTTCAGTACGGGAGGCATTACACCATGCCGCCCTTTACCACAACAGGGACCTGAATATCACCTGGGTACAATCGGAAGACCTCGAAGGAGGTGATGTCCATGCGGCGCTGCGTTCTGCCCAGGGTATCATCGTCCCCGGCGGTTTCGGTGTCAGGGGTATAGAAGGTATGGTAAAAGCGGCAAAATATGCCCGGACAAGGAATATCCCTTACTTCGGGCTTTGCCTTGGAATGCAGGTTATGGCAATTGAGTTTGCCCGTTACGCAATTGGTTCTGATGAAGTAAACTCAACCGAGTTCAATAAGACTACACCACATCCCGTAATCGACCTGATGCCGGACCAGCAGGTAATGGATGAAATGGGTGGCACCATGCGTCTTGGTGATTATCCGTGCAAACTGATTGACAACAGTCTTGCCATTGCTGCCTATGGTAAACACCTGATTAAGGAACGCCACCGCCACCGATATGAGTTTAATAACAGTTACCGCGCACCGCTTGAAGAGAAGGGGATGGTTCTCAGCGGATTGTCACCCGATAAAAGGCTTGTGGAGATTTGTGAACTGACTGACCACCGGTGGATGCTCAGTTGCCAGTTCCATCCGGAGTTCGGTTCCCGTCCAAACCGTCCACACCCACTTTTCCGTGATTTTATCAACGCCGCTAAAGGTGTACTCAGAGAAGGAGCTCAACCATTACTGCCCCTTTCATAGCTCTGTTCGTGAAATGATAACGTACTTTACATAAGAATAGTCCCTGATACCGGACAGACCTGTGATACTGGTGCACCTTCGAGCAAACGTTTCGATTAATAAAAAGTTAGATAGCAGAGTCTTAACCATTACCGGGTATAACTATAATTAACTAAGCACTGAGGTGAAAATTCTAATGCTTATCTTCCTGGACACAGCAAATATCGAAGAAATAAGGGAAGCAGCAAGCCTGGGCATAATCAGCGGCGTTACTACCAATCCCAGCCTGGTATCCAAAGAAGCTACCGCCGACTATGAGACAGTAGTGAAGAATATCTGTTCTATTGTCAGCGGGTCTGTTTCCGCCGAAGTTCTTGTTGAAGATGCGGAACCCATCATTGCAGAAGCCCGGACGAAAGCTTCCTGGGCTCCAAATGTAACAATCAAAATACCAGTCACTGCTGACGGTCTGAAAGCAACGGCTGTACTTGCCAGTGAGAACATAGATATCAATATGACTCTTTGTTTCTCGGTGAACCAGGCATTGCTTGCAGCCCGTGCCGGAGCAGCCTACATAAGCCCGTTTGTCGGGCGGCTTGATGATATCGGGCACGATGGTATCCAGCTGGTTGCGGATATCGTTGAAATGTACCAGTACTACGAGCTGAGCACAAAGGTCATTGCCGCCAGTATCCGCCACCCGCTGCACTGTGTGGCTGCCGCACAGGCAGGGGCGGATATCGCCACGGTGCCTTACAAGGTGCTGATGCAAATGATAAAACACCCGCTTACGGATATAGGAATCGAACGCTTTTTCGATGACTGGCGGAGCGTTTCACAGCAACAATGAAAGACATAATGCATTATTTTATAATAAGTAGTCATCACACCGGACCGGACGAAGTTATTTTTTCTATTCTGAAGAGCAGTAGCTGCTGCAATCTCAAGGGAGTCAACTAACATGGATATCAGTCAACTGGCAAGTAAAACCAAGGAAGAATTAATGGAGATGGCCAGGGAGATGGAAATTCCCAACTGCTCCAAGCTGAGCAAACAGGACCTGACCATGCGTTTACTCCAGGCGGATGCCGTGCAGCAGGGTAACCTCTTTTGCAGCGGAGTACTGGAAATCATGAGTGATGGCTACGGTTTCCTGCGACAGGCATCTCTCCTGCCCAGTTCCGCCGATATCTATGTATCCCAGTCTCAGATACGGCGGTTTGGACTTCGCAATGGTGATATGGTGGCCGGTCAGGGCAGACCTGCCCGCGCCGGTGAGAAATACTTCAGCCTGCTCAGAATAGAAGCAGTCAACGATATCAACCCGGAGCTTGCCAAGGCCCGCCCTCATTTTTCGTCACTTACACCTACATTCCCTGACAGGCTGGTTGACCTTGAGTTGCCTGATAACAGTCTCTCAACACGCCTGATAAATCTCATTGCGCCGATAGGCCGTGGCCAGCGCGGGTTGATAGTGTCACCACCTAAGGCAGGTAAAACACTTCTGCTCAAGGCGATAGCTAATGCTGCCGCGACCAATTACAGTGATATCCACATGATGGTATGTCTTATCGGTGAACGTCCCGAAGAAGTGACCGACATGAAGCGTTCTGTGAGAGGGGAAGTAATCAGCGCCACGTTTGATGAACCTGTCGAAAACCATACCCGTGTTGCCGAGCTTGCACAGGAACGCGCCAAGCGACTGGTAGAAAGCGGCCGTGATGTCTTCATTCTGCTGGACGGTATTACGCGCCTTACACGCTCATATAACCTGGCAATGCCTTCCAGTGGCAGGACGCTGTCCGGCGGTATTGACCCCGGGGCGCTGTATCCGGGTAAACATTTCTTCGGAGCTGCACGCAACACCGCCGAGGGTGGCAGCCTGACCATTATTGCTACCTGCCTGGTGGATACGGGCAGCCGGATGGATGACCTCATTTATGAGGAGTTCAAGGGAACAGGCAACATGGAGGTACACCTTGACCGGCGGCTGGCCCAGCGCAGAATCTACCCGGCTATTGACATTGAGCCCAGTGGCACCCGTCGCGAGGAGTTACTACTTGATGAACCCACGCTGAAACAGGTGTGGCTGCTGCGTCGGATGGTTGCCATGATTTCCTCTGACTCCACACATTTCATTGAAGGTACTGAGCGTGTTTTGGACCGTATGCGCAAGACCAAGACGAATGCCGAATTCCTGGCCAGTCTGAGTAAAGACTCCGAATAGGAATCGCTTTACCGGGCAGCAACTGATGTGTATAGACTGCATCTCTATAATTGGAATCTGGCCGGTAGAAAGGTTAACTTTACCGGTTAGCAGACCCGGGAGAGAAGACCTTGACCAGCAGCCTGATAAGTGAACAATTAAAGCAGTTGCCAGCCAGCCCCGGCGTTTACCTGATGCGGGACTCTGAAGGTACTATCCTGTACGTAGGCAAGGCTGCTGACCTCAGCCAGCGTGTCAGGTCTTACTTCATACCGGTACAGAAGTTGCCCCCCAAACTCCAGCTCCTGGTGGAGCACGTACATGATATTGATTTCTACATCACTAACCTGGAACAGGAAGCCCTTATCCTTGAATCTAACCTTATCAAACGGTACCATCCGCATTATAATGTCCGGCTCAAGGATGATAAGACCTTCCCCTATATCAAGATAGACCTGAGTGAGGAGTGGCCCAGGGTACGGTTTACGCGCCTTCTTGAAGAGGATGGGGCTCACTATTTTGGACCATTCGCCAGTGCCAGGTCGGTGCGGCAGACATTGAAGGTTATCAGGACTATTTTCCCATTCCGGACATGTTCCAGGACTATCACCGGTACGGATTCCCGTCCCTGCCTCAAATACCATATCCGCCGCTGTGCCGGTCCCTGTATTGGTGCGGTAACCAGGGAAGAGTATGATGAAATGATGAAACAGGTGATTTTCTTCCTTGAAGGTAAACAGGACAGCGTTGTCCGCGAACTGGACAAAAAGATGAAGAAGTCCGCCGATGCCCTGGACTTTGAAAAAGCGGTCCTGTTCCGTGACCAGATACAGGCAATAGACAGGGTTATCGAGGGACAAAAAATCGCTGCGACTACCATCGGCGAGCAGGACGTAATTGCTTTTGCCGAAGACCGTAACCAGGCTTATGTCCAGGTCTTTTACGTTCGAAATGATAAACTGGTCGGGCGTGACAGTTTTATTCTCGAAGGGACCGGTTCGGAAGAGCCGGAGCAGATTATGTCCAGCTTCATCAAGCAGTTCTATGGTTCTGCCTCTTATATCCCGCCCCTGCTGGTTCTCCAGCACCCGGTGGATGATATGGAAGCTATCCTGCAATGGCTCCAAAGCAAACGGGGCAGCCGGGTCCGTATCCAGGTACCGGCACGCGGCAATAAGAAGCGGCTCGTTGATATCGTTGCCGGGAATGCTGAGCAGGGTCTTCAGCAACTGAAGATAAAACACCTGGCCGTCCCTGCAACTCTGACGGCTGCACTCGATGAATTACAGGCCGAACTGGGACTGCCCGGCAGTCCTTCCCGTCTTGAGGGCTATGATATTTCCAATATCCAGGGGACAGGTGCAGTGGGCAGCATGGTGGTCTTTGAAGACGGCAGACCGAAACCCTCCCTGTACCGCCGTTTCAAGATAAAGACTGTCAGCGGGGCTAACGACTACGCCATGCTCCAGGAAGTCCTCCGGCGCAGGTTCAAACGTATTGCTGCGGATGGGGTTTCCGCCGATACGCAGGATGCATGGTCGGTTATGCCTGACCTTGTTCTTATCGATGGTGGCAAGGGTCAACTCAATGCCGCCCTTGCCGTGATGGATGAAATCGGTATCCGGTCTTTGCCGGTGGCAGGCCTGGCCAAGGAGAATGAAGAAATCTTCTTACCCGGCCGGAAAGACGCTATCGTCCTTCCCGGCAATTCACCGGCCCTGCAACTATTGCAGCGCCTCCGTGATGAGGCCCACCGTTTTGCACTCGGTTATCACCTCAAGGTACGGCGCAAGCAGACACTCGGTTCATCGCTTGATGCAATTCCCGGTATCGGGCCCAGGCGCAGGCGTGCCTTGCTCAATCAGTTTGGTACGGTACGTGCAATCCGTGAAGCTCCGGTTGAGGAGTTGGCCACCGCTAAAGGTATGTCTCTGTCACTGGCAAGAAAAACAAAGGAGCTTTTATAGCGAGCGATGCCTGCAAATCTTACCCCGATGTACTACGAAGCCGAGAAAAGGTTTCGGGCGGCCAAGAGCACTCATGAGAAGATAGCCGCTCTTGAGGAAATGCTGGCCGTTATGCCCAAGCACAAGGGTACCGACCACCTCAAAGGGGAACTGCGGCGCCGGATAGCCAAATTGACCCAGAACATGGATAAAAAGTCGGCCACCCAGCGGGCGTCCATGGTACTCGAAAAACAGGGAGCAGCCCAGGTTATGGTCGTTGGTCTTCCCAATGCCGGGAAATCTCAGCTTGTATCCATTGTAACGAACGCATCCCCCAACGTAGCAGACTACCCCTTCACATCTCACACGGTTACGCCGGGGATGATGGAGTTTGAAAATATCCAGATTCAGCTTGTGGATACCCCGCCCCTGGTATCCGGTTCGGTCCCTTTCTGGCTGCCGCAAATGCTCAGGAGTGCGGATGTTCTCCTGATACTGATTGACCTCAGCGCCAGCCCCCTCGACCAGCTTGTGGAGATAGGTCTGCTGTTTGAGAGTATGAGAATAAAAATCGGTCCGGAAGAGATTGAGGTTGAGGAAGAAGTCAGGCAGACGTGGAAGAAGGCGATGATTGTCGCCAATAAAGCGGACCTTGTCGCAGATGATGAGCAAAAGGCTGCAGAGGAAGCATTACTTGACGAGTATGACGGGCAGGTGCCTGTACTAACCGTATCCGCTACAAAGGGTATCGGGCTGGAAGAAATGAGGCTGAAGGTCTACGACGTACTGGATATCATCCGGGTATACACCAAGACACCGGGAGCAAAACCGGACTTCGATGACCCGATAGTCCTGTCGCGTGGGAGCACGCTTGAAGAAGCCGCAGAAGACGTTCATAAAGATTTCCGTGCCAGGATGAAGTACGCCCGTATATGGGGCTCGGGCAAGCATGATGGTGTCATGGCAAAGAGAGGCCACGTCCTCCAGGACGGGGACATCATCGAACTGCATATGTAATAAATGCGTACCCGTTCAGGGGTGCAGGGGGAGTGGGTAGATGGTAAAGGAGCGAGTATCGTAGCTACGGTAGCAGCAGTGCGAAGTAATTCAGACGAAAGGAATGAGGAAGATATGGAGTACTCTACGATTACACTCGAGGTACGTGAAAATATTGGATACCTTACCCTGAACCGTCCGGATGCAGCCAACTCGATGAGCAAGCAAATGACACGTGAGCTGATGGACGCAGCTACTGAGTTGGGCCAGAGTCCTGAATTGCGTGCCGTGCTTATCAGCGGAGCAGGGCGGATGTTCTGCAGCGGCGGTGACATCAAGGAATTTAACAGCCTGGGTGAGGAACTGCCCCGCCACGTGCAGGAGGTGACCACGTATCTGCATGCAGCGGTATCGCGCCTGGTACGTCTCGAGGTGCCGGTGGTAGCTGCCGTACACGGAAGTGCTGCCGGAGCCGGTCTGCCCCTCGCCTGTGGCGCTGATATCGTGCTGGCGGCGGAGAGTACACGCTTCACCATGGCGTACACGAGAATCGGCCTGTCCCCGGATGGAGGGTCTACGTTTTTTCTGCCCCGACTTGTCGGGCTGAAGCGCTCGCTGGAGCTTGCCCTGTTAAACCGGGTCCTTTCGGCACAGGAAGCTCTTGACTGGGGCATCGTGACCAGGGTTGTACCTGATGCCGACCTCTTCGATGAAGCGCAGAAAACGGTATCACAGCTTGCCGCAGGGCCGACCGCTGCTTTTGCTTCAGCCAAGCGGTTGATGTATGCTGGATGGACGGCTTCGCTGGAGACCCAGTTGGAGCAGGAGAGCCGGTCCATTACCGAAAACGCTGCTACCTCTGATGCGATTGAAGGGATAAGTGCCTTTGTCGAAAAACGTCCTGCCACGTTCAAAGGACAGTGACAGCGCCATCTATCACATTTGACACCCGACTTACCGTAGGTTAGCATGACTGTATTCAAAAGGAGGAAATTGTGGATATTATCGAAGCTGTGAAAATGAGGAAAAGTATACGGGGTTACAAGACTGACCCGGTCCCGAAGAACATAATCGAGGAAATCCTGGAGATTTCAAGTCGGGCGCCTTCAAGCATGAATACCCAGCCCTGGGAGTTCGCCGTAATCGCCGGAGATGCGCTGAAAAAACTGTGTGATACCCACATAGAAAAGCTGAGTGCCGGCGAAACACCCGGAATGGAGTCCAACTGGGGCGGCTACGAGGGTGTGTACCGCGAACGCCAGGTGACCCTCGGGAAAACACTGTTCCAGCTTATGGATATTGCACGGGAGGACCGCGATAAACGGCAGCAGTGGATGCTGAAGGGCTTCCGCTGCTTTGACGCACCTGCCGTTATCATTATCTCTTTCGACAAGTCGCTGGGCGAGATTGCACAGTTCGATATTGGTGCCATATCCCAGACGATTGCGCTGGTGGCGTTGAATTACGGGCTTGGCACCTGCCTCATGACGCAGGGCATCATGTTCCCGCAAGTGATCAGGGATATTGCGGGCATCCCCGAGTCCAAGACAATGAGTATCTGCATCACTATCGGGTACCCGGATGATGATTTTCCGGCTAACGGGTTATACAGCGAGCGTGAAGCGCTGGAGAATAACACCACCTGGTGCGGATACTGAAAATAATTTATCCCGTAATTGATAAGGTAAACAGCCAATGAATATCCTGGTCACTAATGACGATGGCATAGATTCTGACGGCCTGTGGAAGCTGGTGGAGGCAATGAGCCGGGTCGGTGAGGTGCTGGTTGTTGCGCCCAACTCGCAGCAGAGCGGGATGGGTACCAGCTTCTCTTTGCACAGCGATACCAGTATTGAAGAGGTATCGTCATCGATTCCGGGCGTGCAGGCTTACGCCGTTGGCGGGACACCGAGCGATTGCGCCATGCTGGGGATTCGTAAATTGTCCGGGGATAAACGCATCGGGCTGCTGGTCTCCGGCATCAACCACGGGGCGAATATTGGCCGTGATATCCTGTTTTCAGGCACGGTCATGGCTACCCTGCAGGGCTACTTCCGCAAGATACCTTCGATTGCCATGTCGCTGGCCATAATGGACAGGGACAGGAAGCCGGACTTTGTTTTTGCGGCGACGGTTGCCGAGCACCTGGCTCGCCGGATTCAGGAGGGCACCCTGCCGACTGACGCCATCCTGAATACGAACGTGCCGAACATCCCACCGGAGCAGATTAAGGGTATCGTCACCACGCAGACTGCGTCCGGGGCATGGGTGAGTCTTTCTCCCGTGACTACGGCAGACGGCGTCCGGTACGTCTCCGGTACCCGCGCTGAGGTGGAATACCCCGAGGGCACCGATATCCGGGCAATTACCTCCGGCATGATATCAATCACGCCGCTCCGAATGGATGTCACGCATCACGATTGCATACCGGCACTGGCCGAGCACATACCGGCACTTGAGTCCGACCTGCTGGGCAACCGGGAGGGAGGATAGGAGGCGGTTATGCCGATACGGCCGGGCTGGTTTGAGGACTACTGGGACAATCTTGACAACAAGACCGCAGCGAAGATACGGACGACGTGTCCCCGCTGCGGCAGTGCCAAGACGTATTTCAACAAGCAGTACGGCACATGGCGTTGCGGCCGCTGCGAGCACTCCTTCCGGAGTGAGGGTGCCTTCAAAAAGGTGCCATGGTGGAAGAGGTTGTTTGGGCGGGGGTGAAGGGGTGTAGCGGATGTTATTGGAGACAGGATGAGTGTGACGTACAATATCTACTGCGATGAGAGTTGTCATCTTGAGAATGATAGACAGACTGTAATGGTACTAGGGGCAATCTGGTGCCCTTTCAAGAAGACAAGCGAGATAGCAGGCCGAATCCGCGACATCGAAGTTTACCACAAATTCCAACCGACTTTTGAGATTAAGTGGACGAAAGTATCACCTGCCAGACTGCAGTTCTACATGGATGTTCTGGATTATTTTTTTGATGATGACGACCTGCATTTCCGTGCGCTCGTTGTACCTGATAAATCTATACTCAGGCATAATGTTTATCAACAGAGTCACGACACATGGTACTACAAGATGTACTTCGACATGCTCAAGGCTATTCT
>DUES01000207.1 GCA_011192055.1 Dehalococcoidia bacterium | reverse complement strand
ATTACCGGATTTTGCCGGCACTGCTCGATGAAGCGTTTGACCACCTCATTTTCCGGCGGAATTCCCACCTGACCGCCGCCGTGCTCAACATCAAGCGTGGCGGTAGTTACCTTCCAGCCATCTCTCTCGCCACCAATCAGGTATTGCTCATGTATCTTTGCATCATCGAAGATTACCTGGTGCTTGATGGCCGGAGCCTGATCAACGGTCGGTCCGGTAACCTGTGAGAATGTTCCGGACACAAAGAGCGGAAGCGGCGTGATGGAAACACCTTCCAGGATGCCCGGTGCGAGGAACATCGCCAGGTTTTCATGTCTTGCGGCTTCCCGGTCACTGCGTGTCAGCAGTAACAACTGGTCGGGAGGTGAATAAAGGCCGCCAACAAATATCTTGCTGCCATTGACAATGAAGTACTCTCCATCTTTTTCGTATCGCAAGGCATCGGTCTGCTGGTTAGCCTCATCGGTACCTGCCTCCGGTTCCGTAAAGAGTTGCCATGTAGTCACTTCACCACGCAGGATAGGCGGTAAGAACCGGTTTTTCTGTTCTTCCGTACCCAGCGTAAGAATCGGGCCAACAGCCAGTCTCGCAGAATCATAGAACGGCGGATAGCCAATCTCCGCTTTCTCAAATTCCTGACTGATGACAAACCGGTGGTCGGCATCCAGTTCGCCACCGCCGTACTGCCGGGGAAGTCCGGCAAATAGCCAGCCTTCTTTGCCAAGTCGCCGTCCCAGTTCACGCCTGAGTTGCCATTGCTCATAGGTTTTCTTGACGGGGTCTCTCAGGTTAACCATGCCTGGAGGTACATTCTCCTGTATCCAGATACGTACCTCTTTCGCGAACTCTTCCTGTTCTTTCGTGTATTCCAGGGAAAAATCCATCAGCTATACCTCCGCAACCTTTGCTTCCCGGTTTATTCTGGGGTTCCCTATCAGACAGGACAGGTAATGCCAGCAGTGACTGACATTTCATCCCCTGATTCTAGTCCCAGATGAAGCACAAATCAAGTAGCACAGCGCAGGCAAGGTAGAAATTGAAACCGGGAGATACACCGGCATACAGAGTACCGGAATTTCATGGTGATGATACAGGTGGAAACAGCACTACCCGACCAGACTCTGCTGTCGCAACAGTTGCTGTTCGGGTAGCATAATTAGCTGTGGGAGTTATGTGGGCTTTTTGGGAGTAATGATTGCTGTCGCTTTGATTGCGGGCAGTCACCCCATTTTTGTTATCAGTGACCTGTGGTTCGGGACCTGCTTTCCGCTAGCTGCTTTCTATGGTGAGACCCATTGCGCCTGAGTTTGGCTCGCACCCGCGCCATGAGTTCGATCCTGTCAAATGGCTTGGTCATAAAATCATCGGCTCCCCCGGCAAGCGCACGTTCCAGGTGGCTTGATTCATCCATTGCCGTCAGCATGATTACAGGTATGGTGGACTGTTCCCGAATTGCTTTCAGAACACCAAAACCATCGACTACCGGCATTCCGATATCCAGGATAGCAAGGTCAGGGTCGCTGCCCTCAAAGGCCTGGACTGCCTTTTCGCCGTTGCTGGCCGTCACCACATCATATCCTTCCAGACCAAGACTGACCTTAAGCAGTCGCAGTAAGGGTTCTTCATCATCGGCCACCAGTATTAGTGGACTTTTACGCATTGCAGCGAGCCTCCTTTTCTTATTAGCCGGATAAATGTTGTTTGCCTAGTTGCGTAGAAATCGCCGACCTGTTACCTCGTTGACCGGTACCAGAGTCAGCCAGTAATATTCGTCTTCAAGACTGGCGGTCCCGCCTGTTTCCGCCAAATGATGTCCGATATTATATGGCACCATAGTATTGAAGAAATCTCTGGCTGCATCATTCAGGTTGGTGTGAGATGTCCGAAAGAGTTTCATTTTTTCCTTATGCTCCATGAAATATTCCTTACCCTCTTCTGCACTGTTGCTGAAACTCTCACTCCGTTCATTCCCATCACTAACCATTCACTGATTCCTCCTGTTACTCTCACCAGTTACAGAGTAAATCCGTGATACCAAACAAGCGCTAAACATCGGCTATTGATTTCTAAAGATTAGCTAAACCTTGGGAAAATAAAAAAGGCACCCGAAAAGGGTGCCTTTCTCTCTAAACAGCGTTTTCTAAAGTGCTTGTTCAGGCCGCATCTGTATTATCTCAAATATCACGCCTGATTTTTTTTAAGAAATGTCTGAATATAAGCCGGGTGATTAGTGAGTATGTGTACCGTAAGCGAAATGGCTGCGCTGGAATCCGGACGGATACCTGAAACCCGTTTGAGCTATCTGCACCATTTCCCTGCCCTGTTCATGGGCG
This sequence comes from Dehalococcoidia bacterium, assembly GCA_011192055.1. The sequence goes on along the minus strand of DUES01000207.1, from coordinate 8,282 downwards.
GCTTTCATTGCTCCCGTCATATCCTTAACATCGCCTTTGCCATTTGCATAGGCGCCTACCCAGTTTCCTGCTACCATACGTTTAATGGCAAAGTAGAAATACAGGTCTTTCAGGGCATCGATAATACCTACACTACCTGCTACGATAATAGCCCCACCGACCTTATTGGTAAAACTCTTACCTTTTCCGGGAGGTGCGAATGTGCGGTCTATCAGCGCCTTTAGCTGGGCAGACATGCCGTAGAAATATATGGGAGTACCAAAGATAATGCCGTCCGCCTCAGCCATTTTTTCGTAGACTTCTGCCATATCATCAGTAATATGGCATTTACCTGTTTTATGGCATGAACCACAGGCATCACACGGCTTAATATCTTTCCCTGCCAGACTGAAAAATTCAGCTTCGGCGCCTTCTGCACGGGCACCTTCAAGGGCCTCTTCCAGTAGAATCTGCGTATTACCGGAAGGACGCGGGCTGCATGAAATTCCAAGAACCTTCACTTGATTTACTTCTCCGTTTCTGCAAATTATTATTACTGCCTGCGATACAATTTGTCCGGGACAGATGACAGCAACCAGACCGCCATAAACATGGCAGACGGTCGTGGTGCCTTCACATTAATGCGGCGGGACCTTTAGTTGAAATCTATCTATTGCCGGACAGGTTATGTAATGTCTCCCCTGTTACATCCAGGGCTGCTTCCATTACTGCTTCGGATACGGTGGGATGTGTATGGATTGAAGCACCTATCTCCTGCGGTGTACACTCCAGCTTCATGGCAAGGGCAGCTTCCGCAATCAGTTCAGCAGCATGTGCACCCATGATATGTACTCCCAGTACCTGGCCATCTTCTTTATCCGAGACAACCTTTATGAGACCGGTCCTTTCCATCAGGATAGTTGACATGCCATTAGCTGCCATGGGGAATACTCCGACTTGCGTCTGGTGTCCCTGAGAAGCAGCCTGCTCGGCGGTAAGACCGACACTGGCTATCTCCGGTATCGAATAAATACTTCGCGGTACGCAAGTATAATTCATCTCGGATGTTTTTCCCAGGGCATTCTCGGTAGCTATTCTTCCTTCCATAAAAGCAACATGAGCCAGCCTTGGTTCCCCGACTATATCACCGGCGGCCAGTATTCCGGGTACATTGGTTTCCATGTGACTGTTGACCTCGATACCGTCACCGCCAAAAGTTACACCTGCAGTTTCCAGTCCCAGTCCATCCAGGGCAGGCTCTCTTTCATCAGCAACCATAACGTACTGAACAGTAACTGTCGTTGTCTCTTCCCCGGTAGTAAGTACGACAGTTTTTTCATTTTCTCCCGAGTCCTGAATCTCGGTTACCGACGTATTGGTGAGTATCTGTATTTTCTGTTTTTTCAGTTCTTTTACCAGTATGGCAACAATGTCATCATCGACCCCTGGCAGAATCCGTTCCGATTTTTCGATAACCGTCACCTGGGCACCCAGCTTGGCGAAAATGGTAGCATAAGCAATACCAATTTCCCCACCTGTTGTAATCAGCAGTGACTGTGGTATTTCAGTCCAGTCCAGGGCTTCTGTGGGTGTAATTGCCAGGTCACCACCGGGAATATCCGGCAGTCTGATCCGGCAACCAGCCGTAACAAGTATCTTTTTTGCGCCTATTCGGTTACGGGTGCCATCCGTCATCAGTATTTCTACTTCCGAGGGCGAAATGAGTTTACCCGTACCATTGATTATTTCAGCTCCATTCGCTTCGACCAGCAGCTTGACTCCTCCGGTGACAGTCTTGATGACCGCATTTTTACGGGCCATCATTTTCGTGAAATCAATCTCTGGTGCACCAAGGATTACACCGTAGTCTTTGGCTTTCTTAGGCATATCCAGAAATTCGGTTGCTCTGACCAGTGTCCGTGTCGGAATACAACCCCGGTTAAGGCAGGTACCACCCAGCAGTGTATCCGCTTCAATCAGGGCAACACTGCCTCCAAGCTGCCTGGCTCGTATTGCGGCCACATATCCCGCAGGACCCCCACCGATTATGACCAGGTCTTTTTCTTCCATTTTACATTCCTCTCTTCACTGCGAGTTGTAGTACTTACAGTAATAACAATCCGGGATTCTCAAGTAGTTCGGTCAGGCGCAGGATGAACATTGCAGCAGGTGCGCCATCAATAACACGGTGGTCAAAGGTAAGACTGTACGTCATTATCGGTCTGATAACAATCTGCCCTTCCTTTACCACAGGCCGGTCAGTGATTGCTCCGGTGCCCAGGATAGCTGATTCCGGCTGATTGATTATGGGTGTACCGAACCCGTAACCGCCACCGAACGCACCCAGGTTGGTAACCGTGAAGGTACTCCCGGTAACATCATCCGGGGTAAGTTTGCCGTTCCTTGCCTTCTCCACCAGTACCTTAAGTTCCCGGTTTATGTCTACAAGAGACTTTGTATCAGCGTTACGTATCACGGGTACTATCAGTCCGCCGTCCGTCCCGCCTTCAAGGGCAACGGCGACACCAACGTTTATGTCTTCCCAGAGCTTTATGTCATTCTCAATCAGACTGGCGTTTACTATCGGGAATTCTTTCAATGCTTTGGCGACAGCCAGTACCAGGATATCAGTATATGTTATCCTTGCCCCTACTGATGCCTCACGCTGCACCATAGCAGTCCGGATATTCTTGACCTCGGTCATATCTATTTCGCCCATTGAGGTCAGTTGGGCGGAAATCGTGAGACTGCGGTGCATATGGTCTGCGATTGACTTCCTCATGCTCTTCAGGCGTATAGTATCTTTTACCCGTTTGCCCTGAATTATTTCACCGCTGATTGATACTGCAGCCTGTACGGGAGCCTCACCTCTTTCTTTGGCCTCGACAGCCATCTGGATATCCTCACGGATTATCCTGCCTTCAGGGCCGGTCCCCTTAATACCAGTAACGTCAATCATGTGTTCTTCCGCCATTTTTCGTGCTACCGGCGAAATGCGAACACGTTTTCTTTCTGCAGGAGCAGCCTGAACTCCGGCTTTTTCAGCTTCCGGTGTTGTCGGTGCCCCTTCTGCCTGTGCTGCGGTAGCACCGGCTTCAGACGTATAAATCTCACCGGGAGGTTCTTTCCGGATTTTATCAAGCTCTGTTTCGTTTTCAGCAATCAGCCCGACCACCCTGGCTACCGGCGCTGTCTCATCGGCAGGCACCAGGATATGCACCAGTCCTTCGGATGCTGCTTCAACCTCCCACTGGGTCTTTTCTGTTTCAATGGTAAGAACAACCTCTCCCTGTGCAACACGCTCCCCCTCGTTGACCTTCCATTCTACCAGTGTCGCTTCGGTCATTTGCATTCCAAGTTTGGGTATTGCTATATATTCTGCCATATTGAACCCCCCAGGTTTTGTTAACTATGTACTGTAAAAAATCCCTGCTCGGCCGCCTGCCGTACCGCCATGTTAATGTCCACAACACGCGGTCCGTCACGCTCGACATTGATTCTTACTTCGTCGTCACTGCTGACGACCATTTCCCTCTCTCCATCAAGTGCGATAAGGCAGGGCTTCACCACCAGTGATACCTCTTCTCCAAACCTTAACTTCCGGAACTGGCGGATACCAATCTCCCGGATGACTCCGGGAAGCACAGGAGCCCGACTTATCAGTTCACTTTCTCCAAGCTCCAGATATAGACCGCAGTCATCATCCGACCAGACCGGGCAAACACTCCCACCGATGGCGGACAGGCCGATACTTTCCGGCTCCGCACGTGTGCAGACTATTTGCCTTATCTCGTCGAGGTTCCATACTGCCCTGGCACCGACAAACGCCTGTTCAAGTACCACCGCGTCTATCAGTGCCATATCACGTTCTTTTCCGTTTTCCGTTATTATCAGCCTCTTGGTGACTGAAACAACCTCATTCTCGTCTACAATACCTTTGGCGACTACTCCGGCAGCAATACCGGCAGTGGTAGATTCCGCCATTACGGGAAAGACATTATTGGTACCGGTGGAAAGAGGCACTATCGGTACCGAGCGGTCTCCTTTAGCAACAGCACGGTTGGTGCCGTCTCCGCCAACGGTTACAACGCAACCCACACCGATTTCCTTCATCAGTGCCATCGCCCTGGTAGAGTCATCCTGGGTACCTTCCACCTTCATATCAAGGATAGACGTCTTGTTACCACAGTGGTCCCTGCCGAGTCCCGATGCCGCAGACGCACCCAGACCATAGTAGTCCGGCATCATCACTACCTCGTCGACACCTGTTGACTGAATACCCAGTATTATCCTTCTGACAAGGTCGGTTTTATCCCGGTTACTCATCAGGCTGGCATATGAGACCAGTCGCCTGATGTCTTTTCCCGACGCAGGATTAGCGATGATGCCTACTTTACTCATGCGGCGTTAGTTCCCGCCGACCTGTTTAATGTACTCTTCTGCCGAAGTAAGTGCTTCAACCTCAGCGGGGTCACTCATCCGTATAACTATCATCCACCCCTTACCGTAAGGATCTTCATTAACGGTGCCCGGTTCGTCCGGGAGGTCTTCATTGACATCAACCACCTCACCGCTGACCGGACTATACAGGTCATTGGTCGCCTTTACCGATTCAATAACCCCGAACGGTTCCATGTGGGTAACCTCTGTCCCGACCTCCGGCAATTCAATGAAGACGACCTCTTTCAGTTGCTCCTGGGCGAAAGTGGTGATACCCACCCGCCCCAGATTATCGCCTTCCAGTTTCAGCCACGTGTGTTCTTCGTTGTACTTGAGTTCCTCAGGATACATTTTTAACTACCACCTATTCTAAATCAGGCTATTACCGCTTCCACAGCGGCTGTGATATCTTTTGTTTGCGGCAGTACGTACGGCTCCAAATATGCTCCGGGAATCGGCATGTTTGCCGCAGCGACTCTCTGTATCGGAGCATCCAGCGAATCAAAGGCGTTCTCCATAATCTGCATGCCTATTTCCGCCCCGACTCCGCAGCGCCTGGTGTCTTCATCAACAATGACGACCCGACCGGTCTTTTTAACCGATTCGACAATCGTGCCGATGTCCAGGGGCTCAAGTGTCCGCGGGTCTACCACTTCGATACTGACCTTGTCCTTCATCTCTTCAGCGACCTGGAGAGCAAGCTGGACCATGTAGGAAGTTGCCACCACGGTGACGTCAGTTCCCGCGCGTTTAATATCAGCCACTCCGAATGGAACGGTGTACTCTTCCTCCGGGATTTCGCCCTGCAAACCCAGTAAACGCTTGTGGTAATAGAAAACCACCGGATTATCATCTCTAATAGCCGTTTTCAGTAAGCCCTTGGCCGAATACGGGTCCGAGGGCACCACCAGCTTGAGACCCGGTTTGTGCATTATGAAGGACTCGGGACACTGTGAATGCTCCGGACCGAGCCGGGCATATCCACCGATGTTACTAAGCAGTACGATTGGGAGGTTCACCTTGCTGCCGTGAATGAAGTGCCAGTTGGCTATATTATTCACAACCTCATTGGCAGCAACGAACATGAAGTCAGCGAACATGAAATCGGCAATCGGACGGTATCCTGCCGTGGCTGCACCAAGGGCAGCACCTGCCACCGCCGTCTCACCTAACGGGGTGTCCATGATACGGTCAGGCCCATATTTGTTTATCAGCCCGCGGCTTGCCCCGAAAACGCCTGATTGCACGTCTTCCCCGATTACGAAGACCTTTTCGTCCCGCTCCATCTCTTCGTTTATTGCTTCATTTATTGCCATCATGAAAGCTATTTGTTTCATTCCAATATCTCCTTATAGAGTAATCGAATAATCGACCTACTCCACGTATAGAGCATTCTCCAGTACTTCAGGACCTGGTATCGGGCCATCCGTGGCAAACTTATCGGCATCTGCCACCCATTCATCGGCCTCTTTTTCTATCTGCTCGATATCCGCTTCCGTTACTACGTTCTGCCCCAGTAATTTCTCACGGAACAGCTTGATGGGGTCCCTCTGTTTCCATGCTTCGATTTCTTCTTCGGGACGGAGGTCTACGTGCGCAATATCTTGTGAGCCCTCGGAATGACTGCGGTAACGATAGGTCTTACATTCAATCAGTGATGGACCTTCACCTGCCCTGGCTCTCGCTACTGCTGCCTGTACTGCTTCATTGACGGCTATCACGTCCTGACCGTCAACAACCATTCCGGGCATGTTATAACCCGCAGCCAGGTCTGCAATGTCCTCACGCGGATAGGCGTCCTTGATTGGCATGAACTGTGCGTAGAGATTGTTTTCACACAACCAGACAATGGGAAGCTTCCAGACGGCTGCTATGTTCATTGCTTCGTGTAATGTACCACGATTTGAGCTGCCATCGCCGAAGCAGCACAGTGTAACCTGCCCGCGGTCATTCTTTTTACAGGCCAGTCCCCAGCCAACGGATACCGGGAATTGTGAACCGATGGTGCCGGCACTGCCGTAAATACCATGCGCTACGTCAACGCCATGGAATCCGGCAACACCGCCGGCCATACCGTTTGCCTTGCCATAGTGCTCCGCAAGGTATTCTTTCAGTGAGGCACCCTTTGCCAGCATGTAGGCAATACCATGTCCACGATGATGCGGATAGAGGAAGTCGTCATCCCTCAGGAAACTGCAAGCGCCAACCCCGACTGCCTCGGAACCCTGCCCGCTGTGGAAAAAGCCGACTACTTTGCCTTCCATCAGGCTTTTTACAACGAGTTCGTCCATTTTGCGGGCGCGGACCAGGTTGGTGAAGAGCTGAATCAGTTGCTCCTTTTCCAGTGCCATGTTCCCTCCTTTATGCTATCCATTACATGGAAATTCGATATATCCCCTTTATGGGGAAACTGCGTTACCGTATTTCTTAACTGCTGATTGCTTTCCAGAGAATCTCGGAAATATCCATGACCTTTATCTTGATTTTTGCAGATGTTTTTGCCATGCCTATTGCCCTGACACATGAGGGGCAGGCGGTAACCACCGTTTCCGCTCCCGTCGCCACTACTTCGTCCACCTTACGCCGGGCTATTGCCATTGAAAGGTCCTGGTTTGAAGCCAGGAGATCTCCCCCTGAGCCGCAACAGTTGCAGTACTGCCGGTTTTCTGCCAGCTCGACCAGTTCCACTCCGGGTATCTGGTCAATAATAAACCGCGGCTCATCAAATATGCCGCTGTTCCGGCCAAGGTCACACGGGTCGTGGTATGTCACCTTGTCTTCGAATCCCGGTATTTCCAGGCTGCCTTTTTCAACCAGACGTGCCATCAACTCCACCCCGTGCAGTACCTCGAAGGAATGCCGCCAGTCGGTTACGTCCTGGTACTCTTCTTTCCAGACCCTGTAACAGCCGGGACAAGTCATTACCACGGTTTTTGCACCGGTCTCCCTGATGCGTTCTATATTGTGCCGGATACACGCTGCGGCAGCGTCACTTTCACCGGCAGCCATCAATGGGAAACCACAGCACCACTCATCACCGCCGACAATAGTGAAGTCGATACCTGCATTCTGCATTACCTCGACCAGGGCACGGGCGGCCGGTTGTGCTGTCGGGAAGAACGATGTGGCACAGCCAACGAAATAGATAACATCTGCAGTTTTCTTCTCCCTGATGTCATAGGGGAGTTTCATTCGGTTTACCCAGTTGTCACGCTGCTCGTTGGGTTTTCCTGCCATATTGTGAGTCTCGGTGATGGTCGTTGTCAACCCTTGAAGACTTTCTATTCTAAGACCGTTGTTAACCAGGTATTCCCTGACGCCCTGCCACATTGGTCGCGACTTTATGGCAATACTGCAATCGACCCCGCACCTGCCGCATAGTGTGCACTGAGAGATACGTTCGATATATGCCTGTACCTGTTCCCGGCTCTCCGGCCGGTCCAGGAACAGTTCTCTCGTCATCAGTATTCTGCCGCGCGGCGTGGATGACATCCAGCCCTGCGTTGTCGGGCAAACATCCATGCAATACCCGCACTGTACACAGTCCTCCAGTTCGCGAATGAAACTCTCTTCTTTGGCCTTCTTTTTCGGCCCCGGTAACAGTTTATCTACTTGAGAGCCAATACCTGTCGCCAAGCGGTAAATGCCCGGCCGGAACAGTACCGGCGGTTCCATCCACATTCCCGGATTCATGATATTTTGCGGGTCAAGTTGTTTCTTTGCATCCCGTATCTCGTTAAGCCGGGTCTTGCCAAGCATGTCACGGTACCCGGCATTCCACACTCCGGTACCACCACCGGGCTTTCCCCCCAACTTGATTGCCAGGTTTGAAATGCTGCTCGGTGTCAGCATGGCGAACAGGT
>DUES01000206.1 GCA_011192055.1 Dehalococcoidia bacterium | reverse complement strand
CTCTTACCTCGATTACGCGATGAGCGTAATCGTTTCCCGTGCTCTGCCGGATGTGCGGGATGGATTGAAGCCCGTACACCGTCGCATACTATATGCCATGAATGAGATGGGTATCAACTCCGGCACACCGTATAAGAAGAGCGCACGTATCGTTGGTGAAGTACTGGGTAAATATCACCCCCATGGCGACAGTTCGATCTACGATGCCATGGTGCGTATGGCACAGGACTTCTCCATGCGGGCGATGCTCGTGGACGGGCAGGGGAATTTTGGCAGCGTCGATGCTGACCCACCGGCTGCAATGCGTTATACGGAAGCCCGTCTGACCGCGATTGCTGAGCAGATTATGGCTGATATCGATAAGGAGACTGTCGACTTCAGTCCCAACTTTGATGATAGCCTCAAAGAACCTGATGTCATGCCGGCGCGACTTCCCAACCTGCTGATTAACGGAAGTTCCGGAATTGCCGTGGGTATGGCTACCAACATCCCGCCGCACAATCTTACAGAGGTGTGTGATGCCCTGGTGTACATGATTGACAACCCCGGTGCAACTGTTGATGACTTGATGCAGTTCATCAAGGGGCCTGATTTCCCCACCGGTGGCGTTATTATTGGTGATGAGGGGATTAAAAGTGCGTATGCAACCGGGCGCGGCAGGATAATAGTCAGGGCAAAAGCGTACCTGGGGGATGCCTCCGAGACCGGCCACCGCCAGATAATTATTACCGAGTTACCTTTCCAGGTGAACAAGGCAGCACTGGTCGAGAAGATCGCTACCCTGGTTGCCAGCAAGAAAATTACCGGTATCAGCGAGTTGCGTGATGAGTCTGACCGACAGGGGATGCGTGTTGTTATCCAGCTGAAGCGGGAAGCACAGCCGCAGAAATTGCTCAATAACCTGTACAAGCTTACCCAGCTCCAGACCACTTTTGCTGCCAATATGCTGGCGCTGGTTGACAGTCAACCCCGGGTGCTCAGTCTCAAAGAAGCGCTTCGTTACTTCGTTGATTTCCGCCGTGAGGTTATCACCCGCCGCACCAAGTTCGAGTTGAAGAAAGCAAAGGCCCGGGCTCATATCCTGGAGGGGCTGAAAATAGCCCTCGATAATATCGAGAAAGTGATTGCCACCATCCGTAAGTCACGGACTACGGAGAATGCCAGGCAGAACCTGATGAGTGAGTTCAGCCTGTCCCAGGCCCAGGCGGATGCCATCCTGGAGATGCCGCTGCGCCGACTGGCCTCCATGGAGCGGAACAAGATACTGTCAGAGCACGCCGAAGTATTGAAGGCTATCTCCTATCTGGAGGGGCTGCTGGCAAACCCGGGGAGAATACTCGGTATTCTTAAGGACGAACTTAATGAGCTGAAGTCGGAGTTTAGCGATGAACGAAGGACCGAGATAAGTACTGAAGGTGTAGTTGAGTTCAGGGAAGAAGACCTCATTCCGCACGAAAGTGTGGCCGTGATTCTTAGTAACCGTGGCTTCATCAAGCGCGTGCCAACCCGTGCCTACCGGTCTACCCGACGTGGTGCCAAGGGGATTATAGGCATAACTACGCGGGAAGAGGATGCTGTCAGGTTACTGGCGGTGGCTGATACTCATGATAACCTGCTCCTGTTGACCAACAAGGGCAGGTGCTTCAGCCTCAAGTGCTATGAGCTGCCGCCGGAGAGCTCCCGTGTCAGCAAGGGGACGGCCGTAGTGAACCTGTTCTCCATATCGGAGAATGAGAAGGTCACTGACATGGCGGTCATAACGGAATTCACTCCAAATGCGTTTATGGTGCTGGTTACACGCCTGGGAGAAGTAAAAAAGACAGCCCTGGATAAATTCACCGCTGTGCGCAGTAGCGGACTCCTTGCCATGGACGTTGAAGATGGAGACGAACTGATAGCCAGCCGTATCGCCAGTGATGAAGAAGACATCATACTGGTAACTGAAAAAGGGCAGTCGATAAAATTTGCCGTATCCAGCATTCGTGCCAGTTCCCGGACGAGTGGAGGGGTTCGTGGTATTCGCCTGGCAAAGGGTGACCGGGTTGTCGGTGCCGGTATTGCCCGGCCGAAGACATACCTGCTGGTTGTAACTACACAGGGCTTCGGGAAACTTACACCTATCGAGGATTACCCCAAACAGAACCGTGCCGGTGGGGGCGTCCGGACATTCAAGATAATTGAAAAGACCGGTGGTATTGCTGATGGCAGACTGGTTACCCGCTCGCAGGAGGTAATGTTCATCTCCACTAACGGTATTGTCGTCCGCACGCCGGTTAAGGACATCTCCACCCAGGGTAGGAGCACCCAGGGCGTGATTTTAATGCGAATGAGCGAAGGCGATGAAGTAGTGGCCCTTGCCCACATGGAAATTGTCTGATTAGTATACGGGTGTTGGCGCTATCGCAGTAGACAGGAGTCCTGTCAGATGAGTTTACCTAGTTTCTCACTAGAAGGCCAGGTGGCTGTTGTTACCGGAGGAAAACAGGGTATCGGCCGTGCAATTGCACTGACCTTCGCTGAAGCGGGTGCGGATGTCATCTTATGTGACTTCATCGTCGAGGACGGTAAGCTAGAAGAGGTAGCCGAGGAAATCAATAAGCTAGGCCAGCGAGCTCTGACTGTACAGGCCGATGTGTCTGTGAAGAAAGATATAGAGGACCTGGCACGCAGGGCGACTGCGGAGCTTGGTCCGGTTGATATCCTGGTAAACAACGCCGGTATCAGCAGTGATACGCCCCTGCTTTCGGTCGAAGAAGAAGAGTGGGACCGCGTGATTGATATTCATCTCAAAGGCTGTTACCTTTGCTGCAAAACTTTTGCTCCCGGCATGGTGGAACGGAAGAAGGGAAGCATTGTCAGCATGGCTTCAGTTGAAGGAATACAATGTGTCAGGGAGAGTGCTAATCCCTACCCCGGTGCCAAGGCAGGTATTATGATGCTGACACGGGGATTAGCCTGGGAGCTGGGTCCGCACAATGTTCGCGTAAATGCGATTGCTCCCGGAGCAATAAGGACTCAGATGACAAGCGGTATGTGGGACTTCAACAACCCGGATTTCAGGGCTAATATCGAGCAACTCTCCGGAACAGGTGACACCACGACTACTCAGGAAGACGCTACCTTAATGCTGAACCAGGTACTTGCCCAGAGAATTCCGATGGCCAGGATGGCTGAACCGGAAGAAATCGCCAGTGCCGCTTTATTTCTGGTCTCCGATGCTGCCAGCTACATTACAGGTCATACCCTCCTCGTTGACGGAGGACTGCTGGCTTAGGCGTTGCTGGTCTGTTGCCATCTTTCCCGGCAGGCTGTCCCTGATTCCTCAAGACCACAGGCGGCACAAATACCATCACGGCAATCCGGAGTCTGTTTGCCTGCCAGGGCGCGCTGATATTCTCTCTTCAGAAACTCATCAGAAACACCGATATCAATGTGGGACCAGGGCAGTATTTCGTCCGGACTGCGCTGCCTTTTCGCGTAGAAGTTAATGTCCAGTCCGGCTTCTTCGAAGGCCTGCTTCCAGTTGTCAAACCTGAAATGCTCGCTCCAGGCATCAAAAACGGAACCGAGTTGCCAGGCACGGTGGATAACCCTGCCAGTCCTCCGGTCACCGCGTGACATTGCTGCTTCGAGTACGCTGGTCTCGGGGTCCTGCCAGGATAGCTTGATACCCTTCTTCCGAAGCCCTGCCCTGAGGACCTCCTGCCGTGCAGCCAGCTCATCTTCACCTATCTGAGATACCCGCTGAAAGACAGTATGCGGCTTGGGCACAAACGTGGAGATATTTATTCTTATCTGTGGCGTCCGTCCTGCCGTGCTTCTGCCCAGGGCCCGTATTCTGTCCACCATTCGGACAATGCCCTGTACATCTTCCATTGTCTCTTCGGGAAGCCCTATCATGAAGTACAGTTTAAGACTCCTCCAGCCTCGGTTGAATACGGATTCGAACGTCTTAAACAGTTCATCGTCAGTAACATTCTTGTTGATGACCTGTCGCAGCCTGTCACTCCCCGCCTCCGGAGCGAAGGTAAGGCCGATCCTCTTCCGTGAAAGGAGCGATTCCATGAGCTCAACGGTAAAGCTGTTGATGTAGAGGCTGGGCAACGATAAGGAAATATTATCCAGGTTCAGCGACAGTTCGGTGACAAGCCGGTCAATCCCGGGGTAATCACTGGTGCTGAGGGAGACAAGGGATATCTCGCCGTAGCCGCAATTACTCACCAGTTCTTCTGCGGCCTCCAGGACCTCGGAAGGAGGTCTTACCCGTACCGGCCGGTAGATAATGCCTGCCTGGCAGAAACGGCAGCCGCGAGTGCACCCGCGCTGGACTTCAATAGCCCCACGGTCATGGATTACTTCAATATGCGGGACAACCGGGCTGGTGACCGGCGGAGGGAGCTGCGAAACGATACGCCTGCGGATTGTCGGGCTGGCTTCGGGGGATATCGGGGTCAGGTCTCTCAGAGTACTGTCTTCGTTATACTGGACCCGGTAAAGAGACGGGACGTATACGCCGGAAATACCGGCCAACCGGCGCAGCAGTTGTTCCTTTGTAGTTGCCCCTTCCTGCTTCCAGTGCCGGAAAGTGTCCACCAACTCCGGCACAACGTCCTCACCGTCCCCGATTACGAAGACGTCAATAAAGTCCGCCATCGGTTCGGGGTTGTTGGTGCAGCTTCCGCCGGCAATAACCAGCGGATGGGAGCCGTTCCTGTCCGCCGCGTCTACGGGTATGCCTGCCAGGTCCAGGATATTCAAAACATTGGTGTAGGTCAGTTCGTAGCCCAGGGAGAAACCGATAATGTCGAAATCTGCCAGAGGGTGCCTTGATTCCAGGCTGAACAGGGGCATGTCTGCCGCTCTCATTGCGGCTGCCATGTCAACCCACGGAGCAAAGACCCTCTCGGCGAGGACGTCCGGCTGATTATTAAGGAGGTCATACAGGATAGGCAGTGCCATGTTGGACATACCCACTTCATAGGCATCGGGATATGAAAGCGCAATACGAATGGGGGTCTCGTCCCAGTTTTTGACGATGCTGTTCCACTCGCCGCCGGTGTAACGGGCGGGTCGGCTTACGCGGTGAAGTATTCTGTCGAGGGTGTCATTATTGATAGTCACAGATACCATTATACTGGAACTTGCCCGGATAGGCTAAATGCAGGGAAAAACAGTTGTTTGCACGGCAGCCTCAGTCAAGACTGGCAAGGTCAAACTGCATCCCGTCACGGGCCGCTATCACCTTCACGCCGGTCTTTTCGGTTAACTGCCTGGCTATCTCACCCGGTTTGGCTCGCCAGACCCCCATGCCGAAATGCGTCAGGATAGCCGCCTTCGGCCGTATCTCATTGATAATACCCTCAACTTCCGGTACTGACAGGTGGTCGATAGGCGTATCGGGGTGGGTTAAGAGGGTACGATGTTCCATGAAGACTACATTGATAATCAGTAACTCATTATTGTAGTAAGTGGTCAGACCGTCAAAATAGTGCGTATCCGTGATACAGGAAAATGAATGGCTGGCAGTCTTGAAGACCATGCCGTAGGTCTCTACCGGATGGACGTGGCGCACCGGCGTGGTGAATGAGACATTGTCAATAGTGTAGGACTTACCTGCTTCGAGTAACACAACCTCGTCGAGGCGGTCTTTCAGGTATGAGAATATAACGGGTTCGCCCCCGAAGGCATCCGCCGGTGCGAACAGCCTGCCCTGCTTCTTGTAACCACCCTGGGTCATGGCTTCAACCATGATATTAATATCCGCCGAGTGGTCCAGGTGACGGTGAGAAAGGATAATGGCACTCAGGTTTTCCGGTTTGAGTTTTCTCTTTGTGGTCTGCACGATACAGCCGGGACCGGGGTCAATAAGAATTTCGGTGCCGCTCAGGTTTAGCCAGATGCCGCCTGAAGCAAGCATCTGTGTTATTATCATAAACCTGGCACCGCCGGTACCGAGGAACGTAATCGTCTCGCCGGGTTGTTCTTTATTCTTCATCCAGCACCACTATACCCGATGCCGCCTGTTGCTGCAATGGGCAAGAACTCAACACTTTGGTAGAGTCTGGTAAGCCGGGAAGTATCTGTTATGGTGTTCAGCAGAGAATCCCATGAAAAATGACCGACTTTGACCTGTTGGGGGATGCCGATTACAATAGGGATAGCCAATCACCCGGCAAGGAGATTGCTATGGAACATATCTGGGCACCCTGGCGGATGGAGTATATCCTGATGAATAAACCGGCTGCCTGTATCCTGTGTGATAAACCTGCGGAAAACAGGGACGAGCCGAACTATATCCTGCATCGTGCGGAAAAGAACTACATTATCCTGAATGCCTTTCCCTATAATCCCGGTCATCTCATGGTTGCACCCTACCGCCATATTGCCGGCCTGGACGACATGACTGTTGGAGAACTCCACGAGCATTATGAGCTTGTCTCGCAATGTATCGGGGTACTGAGGGAAGCCCTCAATCCCGCCGGTTTTAATATCGGGACCAATACCGGCAAGGTGGCCGGTGCCGGTATAGACGACCATGTCCATACGCACATCGTACCCCGCTGGCAGGGTGATGTTAATTTCATGCCGGTAGTAGCCGATACCCGGGTTATCCCGGAAGGACTGGCGGATACCTACCGCAAATTGAAAGGGAAGTTCTAATGGCAGAAACGGCACCAGAAAAAAAGATACGGTGTCCTGCCTGTGAGAAGCTTTTTCCCGTTAGTAAGCTCCGTAAACACCAGCTCGCGTGCCCTGAGATAGCCAGACTTGACGGGGAATTAGTTCTACCGGGCAGGAACCTGCGTAAATAGGGTTCATTAAGCGGTCGGCAGGTACCTGTGGAATACGCCTGTCTGACTGCCATGAAGGCTACCAGTATGTATAATTCCTCAGTCAAACATGGTTATGAACAGATTATTTCACCGTTTGACATCCGGACCAGCTTTAGCGGTCAGGGTTCACACTATCCTGCGGTACATTGCGGTGTCTGTGATAAGGCGGGTATGATCTGCATCGGCGTGGTCAGGTAATACACCCATGTCTATCAGGCAATGCTCACACAAAACTTCACCCTTGTGTACGTATACCTTTCCCGGATATTCGTTTGGCTGGTCGCTGAACTCATGATTACACTTCTTGCATGTAGCTTCCATTAGTTACCTCCTGTACACTATATATATCTTTATATACTCCGGTTATTTTGAGTACACAATTGTAGACTTCGGGTACGAGAGAGTCAATGCCGTTATGGTTTTCCCGGTGAGGAATAACCAGATAAAGAAACGCGAAGTTGTCCCTGAAATTTTATCCTCAGCCCTGCTGCGTTTGAATGTGTCATAATAGTCCAAGCCGGAGATTTTGGAATACGGGAAGGATAATTACCGGGGTATCCATGAATGGCAAAAACCCGGGCAGGAACCTGCGTAAATAGGATTTATTACGCAGCGTGAAGCAGTCTGATAAGGATGAACCGGTAAAAACAGGCAGCGGCAGTCTAAACTGCCGCTGCCTGTTAATGAAGAATATGGTCAGGTATCTTCTTATGAATGACTGCTACGATTTACTCATAAGTCCAAATCCCGTGGCACCAAGAGCAAGACCCATGAGTATCATGAATGCGCCGGAGGCCTTTACTACTGTGAAAACACCAAAGGATGCCACGGCCAGATACAGGTAGTTTTCAAGGTTAAGGGCCTGGGCATAGCTGAGCTGTGCGGGATTGGTCGGGTCAAAACGCTCTCCGGCAAGTAGCTCGCCATAGGTAGGGGATATGCCGTGTCGGTGCTCACGGACAGTATCGCCGGCCGTTTGGGCTTTGTCCATGTTGTCGACGATACCCTCAACACCCGACGTAGTGATTTGCTCCTGTGTCATGGCGTCGACCAGGAAAGCTTCCTGTGCGAATCCCTGCTGCACAAATACGATTCCTACGCCCAGAGATACTACCGCGAAGATAAGTACTATGATGGCAAGCGTACGAACGCCGATTCTCATGATACCTCCTCCAACTAACGTTCTAATACGTTAATTTTATACAGGAGGAAGGCATGTGCATACGACTTTAGTCACTACCTGACAGTAAAGGTATGAATTAAGCTCAAAGCAATGTGCGGAGAGCAGATACCAAGGAATAAGCCCGTATAACTGTTATGAAGACTACCAAAGATGGTAGAATTAGCACCATGCGGTGGTGCCCCCAATGGAATTCGAATCCATGTTTACAGCTTGAAAGGCTGTCGTCCTAGGCCTCTAGACGATGGGGGCATACCACTAAAGTATAGCAAAACATAGTGCCAGGCAGCAATTTTTTTATCATTACATGAAAGGTGAAGATGAGCGGCATGTCAGATCCCGGTGAAACGGGAGTGAAAAAGGCATGGTACTGGGCCAGGAAGCAGTATGTTTCACTCCTGACGCTGCTTCTGGTACTGGTAATCACGATTGTCATCTTCATTTTCAGAGATAAAGTATCCGAACTGGGTAACTATGGCTACCTGGGTGCTTTCTTAATCAGCCTGGTTACAAACGGGACCATCATACTCCCGATGCCGGGACTTCTGCTTCTCTTTGCCCTCGGTGCCAGTTTTAATCCGTTTCTTATCGGCATTGCCAGTGGAGCCGGCGGTATCCTTGGCGAGATGACAGGTTATGTTGCCGGTTTTTCCGGAGGCAATATCGTAAGTGGGAACCAGGCTTATATCAGGACTGAGAAGTGGGTCAGGAGGTGGGGCGTAATTGTGGTCTTTATTTTCTCGGCGACACCCCTGCCGATGGATGTCCTCGGAATCGTTGCCGGAGCACTCCGCTATCCCGTGTGGAAGTTCCTTATTGTTGGCTGGGCCGGGAAGTCTCTCCTCTACACCGGTATGGCACTGGCCGGTGCCTGGGGTTGGGAAATGCTGGTAGATGGCAGTCTTAACCTGTCAGGGTTCTGGATTGCGTGTGCAGCGGTACTGGGAGTAACAATATTCCTGGTAATGGCGCTGGCACTTGAGAAATGGACATGGCGGCGAACTCGGTGAGACTGTTTATTATGCCTACCGGATTCGTTTCACCTTCAGTATCAGCACCGAACCGGCAATAAAGCAGACGAAGCACACCAGCAGCATTACCGTATAGCCCATGTTCTCACTGCGGTTATTGAAAAAATCAATCACCGGCCCAATCAGGCGGGCCAGCGCAGACCCGGCAGCCAGCGAGAGGTTAGCCAGCCCCAGGTACCTTGCTCCGGCATCTTTCGGGGCCAGGTCTGTAGCCATCGCCCAGGCAGCACTTAAAAGGGCTCCGTTGGCCAGACCTATTACGGCTCCCGAGGCCAGTATCGAGGCGGTGTCCCGACTGTAAAACAGGAACAAGACTCCGGCAGCACCCAGTAGACCGCTTGCTATCACGACCGGTTTCCGGCCTATCCGGTCGGACAGGTGTCCGGCAAAGTAAACCGCTGCTACCAGACCGGCACCGACGGCAATCAGCAGGTTGGCCGCCGAGGCAGCCGGGCTGTCGACACCGACGACGTCAGCGAGATAGTAAAGGGCGAAGGTCTGCAGAATGACCCCCGGGACAGCCATCATGCCGCGGGATACGAGAAACCAGATGAAGTCCGGCTCCCTCTTGAAATCAATCCGGAAAATCTTGACCAGGTCCGGTAGCAGGGGTGTTCTTGAAGCAGGATTAAGGTCCCCCGGTTTTTCACGGACAGTTATCAGTGTGACCGTAGTTGTTACCAGCAGTACGATACCGAGTGCCCCCAGAGTCAGCCAGAGCCAGTAGGTCTGGTCACCCGGTGAGTATCGGTCCATGAAATAGGCTGCCAGGCGTGCCAGGCTGATACCGCCAAGCAGTTCCAGCAGGCTTTTCACCCCGGCTGCCCTTCCCCGCCTGGCTACCGGAACAAGGTCGGGAATGAAGCCCTGGTAGGGACCCTGGGCGGTATTTGTAGCGGCCTGCAGAAGGCAGTAAAAGATGAAGACGAGGGCATAACTCGACCAGAGACCGATACCGGGAAGCAGCAACAGTGCCAGCACCGCACCGACCAGGATGTAAGGCCTGCGGCGGCCCCATCTGAAGCTCGCACGGTCACTGCTGGCGCCGATTATGGGCTGTACCAGCATTGCAACTACCAGGCCGGCGAATGTCATGTAGCCCAGGTAAGAATTTTTCAGTGACTCCGGTACGAAGTCCAGGAGCCGTATTGGAAGGACGATGGTATTCAGACTGGACCAGAGTGCTGTCAGTGCAAAGCCGAACAGCGTTATCTTGACGTAGTTAATGGGCGGAAAAGCCCGTAAATCCGCGGCGGTATTGGAAGGTCGTTCCTGCTGGTTCTCCATGTTATTGCAACAAGCATAACAGAGGCAGAATGATATCGGCAATGACGGAGTGGTTTACATATATTGGCCTTCAGCCTTGCAATGCAAGAAAGAGGCCTATGAAAACGGTATTTGAGTGATAGGGCAAACAAAAAAAGGGGAGCCGAAAGGCTCCCCCTCATCGTTTATACCTAAGACTAAATCACCACCCGTTTCGGTTCAGGGCTTTTCCGGTAGTCCGGGAGCTTCTACCGGAATTCCACGCGGGAGACAGCCTCGCTGCCAAAGATGATGTCCTCGATTTCCTTCTGTGTTTC
>DUES01000205.1 GCA_011192055.1 Dehalococcoidia bacterium | reverse complement strand
TATAGCGGAGTCAGCTCCGGGTTAACCGGTAATCCCGGCGCTTATGCCGGCAAGCTCCCAGCAATACTCGTACAGGTGCATCCCTTTGCTCATGGCGACCAATTCACCGTCGGCCACACCGATTTCATCGGCCATGTATTCTTTAAGAAGCTGAATTGCCGCCAGGTTCGATGGAAAACCGGCCCACAGGTCCCACGAGCGGAAGTAGACCACGAAGCATAGACGACCGTCACGTATCCGTGTGTCTATTGCCCTGAGGCAGGGCGGGTCGGACATGTAAATGGACTGAGCGTCTCCCACTGCCATGAAGGCCTGGTTGGTATTGTGGCCGTCTTCCCGGTACATTCTGATAACTTCGACAATCTGCTTCTCCAGATACTGTCCGTAGGTGTACTGCTCTCCTTCCGCCTTGTGTGCCGTCATCAGGTAGGGAAGATAGCTTTCGATATAGTCCGTCGTCGTTGGTGGCGGTACTCCCTGCGGTACGTCGGGAACCAGTGGTCTTGTCCCGGGGTAATGTATCTGTACTACCACCATGTCGAGTTCCTTGCGTCGCTCTCCTGCGTAGCTGCCACGGTCGATGGTGTACTCATGACCGTTGGTAAGCGTCTTGCCCAGACAGAGGAACCATGCCTCGGATAAGTCCCTGGCGTCAATTACCGTTATGTCCAATGTCCGAAACTGCCTCCTCTATCTGCGGTTTCTGAATATACCCAGGAACCTGTCCTCGTACTCATCGTAAACGTTCCAGCGGTCCAGTTCCACTTTAAGGGCTTCGGGTGCAACCTCTCCCCGTTCGACCTGCGTAAACAGCTCTTCAATCCTGATCCGGGCATCGGTAGGAATGCCCCTGGTGTCCACGTTGAGAAGACCCCTGGCCCCCATCTCTCCCAGGTTCGTGCCTACGGATTTCTGTGTCATCTCGAAGATGAATTTCACCAGTGAAACGTCCCAGAGTTCGTCCGGTCCCTTGATAATGGCTGAAAGAGGGTCATTACGCTCGTCAATCTCCGTATTCAGCCTGTCAACTACCGCCTGCCATCCCGAGGAGACGATGTTCAGCTCTTTTGGCTCGTTGCGGTAGCTGTACAGCAGCCCCGGTATATTTGGACCGTAGTTCTCGATAAGGGATTCAAAGTACTTTTTTGCGTCAGAACTGAAACCTTCCAGTCCGGAAAGATAATAGGGGGTTACTATTTGCGGCTTTTCAGCCAGAACTCTGCCCTCTCTAATCACGGTCTCACTGGTTTCACCTACCAGTTCGACATAGGCCGGTTCGGTGACGAGGTAATAGTAGATATTGGTCCTGCCGAAGGTGAAAAGGGTCTGTTGCGGCGACCTCAGAACTACGGTGCGTTCGACCGCGTCTCTAATCCTTTCGTCATTGATATCCATATACTTCTAATAATCTCCCGTCCCGCTGCCCATCAGGAAATGCTCTGCAGTTCGTGCCGGTATTCCTCCAGGTTCTGTAGATAAGGTGTTTCCAGTTGCAACTGCATTTTACGCCATTCTTCATGGAACTGCGGATGCCGCTCAACATCGATACGAACTCCCGCCGCATTGCCCATCTGCTGCTGGACTGCCTGCTGCATTTTTGCCTCGAACTGCGCCTTCAGTGATTCAAAGGCCTGGCTTCGCTGCTGCGCACCATGCTCTGTGTAGTGGTTGAAAATCTGCCGGATACGACTGTATACGTTCTCCACGGCCGATTTGTCACTCTTTATCAGTTTTATGCCATCCATGACGTGTTTGTTGGTCCTCCGGTCGGCATCATTCCGGGGTAAACTAATACCTCTCAGCAAGACCTCGCTGGCACCCTGGACAACATATTTCCTCTCATTTTCACTGTAACCGGCAAGCTCCGCTACCAGGTTACAGTCGTCCCTGAGGTACTTAACGGCAAGTTCGTTCCCTTTGGGGACATACTTCCACTGCAGTCGTTCTTCGTCGGTAGCCTCTTCAATTTTAGCAAGCTTCTCCATAGCTATCTCGCGAGCGCTTTTGATATCACCCATTACTCACCCCCTGAAGTATCCGGAAGGTATATGTTTAACCGTTCCATAGTATAATTATACAGAATACCACAGTTGGCTTAAAGCCCGCCCGATTCTGCCCGGTGCATATTGTATACAAAGGTCATTATATCACCGATATTCTATTTGATAATTGATTATATGTACATTTGTAATTGACAGGACGGGTGATATAATAATCCTAAGTGAGCGTTCAGGGTACTCCAATGTTAAAAGAGTTCGAAATTATGGAGCATACCGCCGATGTTGGTATTGTAGCCTATGGTGCCAGCATTGATGAGGCGTTTGCCAATGCCGGCCGGGCACTCTTCAGCCTGATTACTGACCTGGAGGACATAAACGAACGGGAGTACCGGGATATCGAATTGACTGCGCCCGGACAGGACAGTCTGCTGGTAGCGTGGTTGAATGAACTTATTTACCTGTTCGATGCCGAAGGTATGCTTTTCAACCGATTTGATATTACTGAACTCAGCCCTGCCTGTCTCAAGGCCCGGGCATACGGAGAGGTTGCAGACACTTCCCGTCACAGGCTGAAAACAGGAGTGAAGGGCGCTACTTACCATATGCTCGATGTTGACAGCAGTAACGGTATCCGGGTGCGGGTACTGTTTGACATATAGTCGGACTGAGTTTACCCGGCTACACATGAGGTGAAGGTGGTGCGGTGCGAGATGTTGAACCGGCTTGATGACTGCCGCTGGGAAATTCCCACGAGCTATAAAGACGGTATGCGCGTGTCAGGACGGCTCTTTGCCAGCGAATCAATGCTGGAGCATATTTTCCAGGAAGAAGTTTTTCAGCAGGTAGCCAATGTTGCATTTCTCCCCGGTATTGTCGGGCACTCCCTGGCAATGCCGGACGTTCACTGGGGTTACGGCTTTCCCATCGGCGGTGTAGCAGCCACCAGGGTATCCGATGGTGTCGTGTCACCGGGAGGCGTGGGATTTGACATCAATTGTGGCGTCAGGCTGTTAAGAACAAACCTTACGGCTGAAGAGTTGATTCCCATGATTGACAAACTGACTGACGAGTTATTCAATAACGTACCTTCCGGGCTTGGCTCGAAGGGGAAACTGCGAGTGACTACCCGTGACCTGGACGCAGTGATGTCCCGGGGAAGTCTCTGGGCAGTCGAGAATGGGTACGGCGAAATCGAGGATGTCGATACTACTGAAGATTTGGGCTGTATCAGGGGAGCCGACCCCGACAAGGTCAGTAATAAGGCGAAGCAGCGCGGGATACCGCAACTGGGCACCCTGGGTTCGGGCAACCATTTCCTCGAACTGGAACAGGTGAGTGAGATATACGACCGTGATGCTGCCCGGGTGATGGGTATTGAGGATATCGGGCAGGTGGTTGTCATGGTGCACTGCGGTTCAAGGGGATTAGGGCATCAGGTCTGTACCGACTACGTAGCCTTACTGGCGAATGCGGTGAAGAAGTATGGTATCAGTCTCCCGGACCGTCAGCTTGCCTGCGCACCGGTCCAGTCGCCGGAGGGACAGTCTTACCTGGAAGCAATGGCCTGTGCCGCTAACTATGCCTGGACCAACAGGCAGTGTATAACACACTGGGTCAGGGAGTCCATGGTCAAGGTATTCGGTAAAAGCCGGAGGGAACTGGGGCTGGAACAGATATACGATATTACACATAACATAGCCAAGATTGAAGAGCATACTGTTGATGATGAGAAACTCGCCGTCTGTGTTCACCGTAAAGGGGCGACACGTGCTTTTCCGCCCGGACATCCGGATATACCCGAAGCCTACCGGGAGATAGGGCAGCCGGTACTCATACCCGGTGACATGGGCCGCGGTTCCTGCATTGCGGTGGGTACGGACACTGCCATGAAGATGACCTTTGGCTCTACCTGCCATGGTGCCGGCAGAGCACAGAGTCGGTCGGCGGCCAGGCGGAGCGTACGGGGTGCGGATGTCGCCGGTGAGCTTGCAGCTAGAGGAATTACCGTAAAAGCAGGCAGCATGAGCGGTCTGGCGGAGGAGGCCCCTGAGGCATACAAAGATGTTGACGAAGTAGTAGACGTGACTCAGCGGACAGGTATTTCCCGCAAGGTAGCGCGGACAATACCTGTAGGAGTTATTAAGGGTTAGTAATAGGGGGTGACTGGAAAATGACGGATGTGGAACAACTTGTCAAGACAACTCTCGGGGAAATCGAGCGTATCCTGTCGACCAAGGCAGTGATTGGGGAACCAATGATTGTCGAAGGCAACACCATCATTCCGATGGTCAGCATCGGTTTTGGTTTCGGCGGAGGAAGCGGCAGCGGTGGTAAGGACAAGCAAGAGGGAAGTGGCGCGGGAACCGGTGGTGGCGGAGGTATTAAACCTCTCGGTATTATCGTGGTCAATGCTGACGGTGTGAAAGTTGAACCCATCAAGGGGGCATCGGCTGCAATGATTGAGGCTGTTGCCGGAGGCATTACCAAGATAATGGAAAAGCGCCAGGAGAAAAAAGGAGAGTAGGCGGTAAAGCGTGCTTGCTCTCTGGATTATTGCGGGCATCATCCTGCTGGTGGTACTGGTGCTCTCGGTTCCGGTCGACCTGACGTTCGAGATTGCCACACAGGCGGCCGGCAGGCAAAAGATGCGTATTGGCTGGCTCTTCGGRCTGGTKGGKAWGAACGTRCTTCCAGGYARARAGAARCCSCCGAARAAAAAGAAGCCSRAGAAGGYCRGGAAAGCAAAAAARGGRAAGAGRCCTTCTCCGGGTCTTATCCTGTCGKTGYTGARKACCARGGGACTGGTRRCCTGGGTGGTAAAGTTTGYCCGGAGGATGCTRCGCAGTYTKYATTTCAGGAATCTTGATGCCAGTCTCCGGGTRGGYWTRCCTGACCCYGCRGATACCGGYCTGATATACGGGYTRRCCTGGCCKGCATTCMTRCCYCGYRCYWCKGATAMMRTCCGGTTTCAGATGGAACCTGCTTTTGAKGGRSCGGTATTYGAGGCTRMSCTKCARGGYACYGTAAGGGTATTTCCGGCACAGATGGCGGCAAATGTCATCAGTTTTGTAGTATCACCACCGGGTCTGCGTATTATCAGGTTAATGGTAGTGTCATGGTGGAAACGAAGAAAGTAATTGCCGGTGACTGCCTGACTGTCGGAACGGTGAAACTGGTGCCCATCGTAAAGACAGTAGCCCGTTGCCGGAGCTATGGCCCCGGTATCACGGGTTTCGGGTCAAGCGATGTCCTTGGCATCGTGGTACTGTCTGCTGAGGCTACGTATGCCATTGACGTATCCGGCGAACGCGTACCGGTGGAGCATTACCTGGAACTGGTCCCGGAACTGGCTGAAATGCTGCAGAAACACGCAGTATAGCAGTGATGATTGCCTGCCTGCCTGGACCGGTCTTAAGAAGAGCGTCCTGCCGGAATGCTAGCGAGGAAGCTGACTCGACGGTATTTCGATGGCGCCCTCTGCTTCTTCCGGCAACTCTATGTCGACTGGCTGGTTATAACTGCTGACCAGGAGATTCATGGTGATATCAAGAGAGGTGTCATCAATTACTATCTCCATATCCATCTCGGATTTGCAGAGAAGGAAGCTGTCAATGGCAATCCACTGCTTTGCCGAGTAATTACGTGCAATCTCACGGATGACAGTTTCTTCCTCGATTCCCGGTACTGGTGCTCCGGTTGCATTCATCCGCTCAGATATGAATTCCCAGAGTGCAACAGGGTCCGGGACAAGCTCGAGTACGTAGCACTCTTTTCCTGCCACTGTCTCGGTACCGGTGAGCTTGACCTCGGAAAGCTTCAATAGGTCTACCTGGTCTTCAACCTGTGTTATCTGTCCGTGCATTTCCGGGGGGACATCAGTCTTAACCCACATGGAGATATTGCCCAGTGCCGGTATTTCCATCAGTGCATACATGGTATCATCGATGAAGTACATCTCCATGTCCGCTTCTAATACATCTTCACCGGGAGAATCCATAGTGACATTCATATCAACTTTACCATCCCGGTTCGTAACGTCAACCGCCCCGGTGAACTTCGCTGCCATGGATGTATCAACAGTCTCCCCGTCCTTTTCATGGGTCATGTCCAGTGTCAGGTCTGCCTCAAATGTGACAGATGTAACACCTTCAACAGCTTCAATTGCACCGTTAACTACTTCTTCTGCCGAAGGAGTACTTGTTATGGTCTCTGCGATATCCGACTGGCATCCTGCAAGGGAAAGGGATAGCAACATCGCAAGGGAAATTACTGCTATTCCTGTCTTCATCGGCCCAACCTCCTCTCCCAACCAACATTGATAAGATATTGTGTATGTACATTCAGGTACATACGAGGTACATCTATAAGCTAAGTCTATTAAAACTTGTACCGGGTGTCAAGGTGCGTGAGCGTCGCTGCAGCCGGTTTATTCGGGTGGCGCAGTATTGTCCAGGTGTCCGTGCTTGACCAGCCAGTACTCCATGCTGTCGGCCAGCGCCAGCCAGCTTGCTTCGATGATATTGGTGGAGCTGCCCACTGTTCTCCAGTCATCGACTCCGTCACTGGACTCGATAAGGACGCGCACCTGCGACTCGGTACCGGTACTTTCTTCCAGAATACGTACCTTGTAATCGACCAGTTTGACCGCTTCCAGGCTGGGGTATGATTGCAGCAGCGCTTTACGCAGTGCCTGGTCAAGGGCGTTGACCGGACCGTTACCCTCGGCAACCGTGTGCATGATGTCAGTACCAATCCTGACTTTTACCATTGCCTCGGAAAGCATCTCCTCCGGTCCTTCCCCGGTGCGGGAGCGCCGCCTGTTCTCTACGATGACCATGAAATCAACAAGCTCAAACGGCGGCTGGTAGTCGGGCTGGCTGCGATAGACCAGTACGTCGAAAGAAGCTTCGGCGGTATCATACTGGAAACCGCGGCTCTCCAGCAGTTTAACCTGCTCAAGTAACTGTTTTGCCTCGGTACCCTGGAGCGGAATGTCCAGTCCGCGCTCCTTTGCCTTATAGATAATGTTACCTTTTCCGGACAGTTCGGAGACGACTACCCTCAGTTCATTCCCGACCAGGGCAGGATTGATGTGCTGGTAAGCGTCCGGCCACTTGGTAACACCGGAAACATGGAGTCCGCCCTTGTGACTGAAGGCGCTGAGTCCCACGTACGGCAATGAAGCATCCGGTTTCAGATTGCCTGCTTCATTGACAAAGTGTGAGACCTCTGTCAGACGCGCCAGTTGTGCATCGCTGATGCAGTTTATGCCCATCTTGAGTTGCAGGGTTGGAATGATGGTGCAGAGGTCGGCGTTGCCGCAGCGCTCACCATAGCCGTTTATGGTTCCCTGTATGTGGGTTGCCCCGGCGTTAACCGCCGCCAGCGTGTTGGCCAGTGCCAGTCCCCCGTCGTTGTGGGTATGGATACCAATTTCCGATTTAATTGCTTTTACGGCAGCTTCTGTTGCTCGTGCTATTTCGTCCGGCAGGGCACCACCGTTGGTATCGCAGAGCACCTGGCAGACCGCTCCGGACTCTGCGGCCACTGACAGGCAGCGGAGGGCGTAGTCCGGGTTGCTTTTATAGCCGTCAAAGAAGTGCTCGGCATCGTAGAAGACGGTCATCCCGCACTCGATGAGGTACCGTATTGATTCGGCAATCATGCTCAGGTTTTCTTCCAGGCTGGTCTCCAGTGCATGGGTAACCTGGAGGTCGGAGCTTTTACCGACAATCGTTGCTATCTTGGCCCCTGATTCGGCAAGGGCGATAAGGTTGCCATCCGTTTCGGCGGGCGCTTTCGGCCGGCGGGTGCTCCCGAAGACCGTAATCCGGGCATTGGCAAGCTTGAGCTCCTGAGCTTTCTCGAAGAACTCGGCGTCCTTGGGATTGGAGCCGGGCCATCCGCCCTCGATATAGTGGATGCCCAGTTCATCCAGCTTCTGGGCAATCCTCAGTTTGTCCACTACGGAGAAGGAAATACCTTCCTTCTGCGAGCCGTCCCGTAGCGTAGTATCATAGAGTCTGAGTGACAAATTTTACCCCCTGATTTGCCCTGCAATCCGGTCACCCATTTCGCTGCAACCCACTTTTGTCGTGCCTTCGGCAACAATATCATAGGTGCGGTAACCTGCTTCCAGCACGTCGTCAACGGCTTTTTCCACGGCTTCCGCTTCTTCCGGCAGGTTAAGCGAGTACCGCAGCATCATTGCCGCACTGAGAATCAGCGCGCAGGGATTGGCCATGTCAAGTCCGGCCCGGCGTGGTGCGCTTCCGTGAATAGGCTCGTACATACCGAATATTTTAACGCCTTCCTGTGGTACACCCGCCAGGCTGGCCGATGGCAGCATTCCCATCGAACCGGCCAGCATCGATGCTTCGTCGGTGAGGATATCTCCGAAGGTGTTCTCGGTAACAATAACATCCAGGTAGCCGGGATTCTGAATCAGGCGCATGGCGCAGGAATCAACCAGCATGTGCTCCAGCTCGATGTCAGGGTAGTCTTCAGCCATTCTTACGGCAACCTGCCTCCAGAGTCGGGACGATTCCAGTACGTTGGCCTTGTCGACCGATATCAGCCGTTTCTTGCGTGACCTGGCAAGCTCGAAGCCGACTTTTACGACACGTTCTATTTCCTGCTCCGAATATGACATGGTATCTACACCGCGCCAGCCACGGGAGGTCTGGTAACGCCGCTTGGGCTTACCGAAATAGAGACCGCCGGTCAGTTCGCGGATGAAGATGAAGTCTACACCCCTGATGACGTCCGGTTTGAGGTTGGTGGAATCAACCAGCATCGGGGAAACCTTCACCGGACGCAGGTTTGCAAATAACCCCAACGCTTTACGCAGTGCGAGCAGTCCGTCTTCGGGGCGCACTTTTGCCAGGGGGTCGTCCCACTTGGGTCCACCAACAGCACCGAGCAGCACGGCATCGCACTGTTTGCACATCCGGATAGTCTGCCTGGTAAGTGCTTCCCCTGTCGCATCGATGGCCGCACCACCAATAAGGTCGTCATTCAGCTTGAAGCTGTGACCGTACTTTTCACCGATAGCTTTCAGTACCTTGATTCCTTCGCTGGTGACATCGGGTCCGATACCGTCACCGGGTAAGACTGCGAGATTGAATTGCGCCATTAAGTCCTCCTGCTAGCCAGTCTTTGTCTGGTATGTTCTATTAACCCGCCGGCAGCGATAAGCTCGCTCATGAATTCCGGGTAGGGCTTGGCCGTAAACTCCGTCCCTTTATTCAGGTTTTTTATTGTACCCCTGGAAAGGTCAACTTCCAGTTCGTCACCGGTCCCGGTGCCATTCACTGCTTCATCACATTCCAGCAGGGGCAGACCGATATTGATGGCATTGCGGAAGAAAATGCGTGCAAAACTCCCGGCGATAACGCAGGACACACCACACGTCTTGATTGCCAGTGGAGCGTGCTCACGGGATGAACCGCAGCCGAAGTTGGTGGTCGCCATGATAATATCGCCTTGTTGCACCTTGTTTATAAAATCTGTATCGATGTCTTCCATGCAGTGTTTGACCAGTTCTTCCGGTTCCGATACGTTCAGGTACCGCGCCGGGATGATGGCATCCGTGTCTACATTTGCGCCGTATTTGTGTACGTTGCCTTTGAGCATGTCGTGTCTCCCTGGAGCATTATACTGATTATATCATGAACCTTTGATTGGTTTTAATTTCCGTAGCTGAGTCCACCGGATTATTACACTGCACCGTTCTTCTCCGCACAGGGGATGCAGGTTATTCTGCCGTTGACGTCTCTCGTTCGGTTTCGTCAACATTCACTTCTTCCACTGATACGACATCCTCATCCGGTACCGACAGCAGCCAGTCGATGAAGGAATCCCTGTCTTTACGGGTGTCTTCGGGAACATTGCGGATATTAAGCAGGACACGTACGCCTTTTTGGGATAGGCGATTGTACAGTGTAAATACCATTTTATCGTGGTCTTTGAATATCAGATTCCCTTTCTCGAAGGTACAACCGGACAGCCGCAGCAGGGCATCCACACTGCAGTTCTTATTCTCGGTGATAGCCATAATTTCCTCATTTGCTAATCCTGCTTCCACCAGAAAGGCCAGTGCAGCTTTTGTCATCCGGTACCCCATTGCGAGCCCGGGGCACCTGTGGCCGTGAAAGACTGCTATGTCTTCATATTCCTGTTCCATTTCATTTCTCCTGTTCGTAATCAGTTGGGTGTGGACCCTATCCCCTGTATCCCCTTCCCCTTATCAAAGGGAAGGGGAATAATTGGTAAGAGAGGCTGCGCCTCTCTAATACTCTCCACTTTACCCTGTTTGTTATAGCCATCACCCTTTTTACCGTTAGTGCTTATGAAGACAAGTTCAGTAGTGTCATCGCTTATTATTTCTTCCCCACTCTCTAAGGTGCCAAGTGTCTTCTCTATGAACCACCCTTCTCACCGTTTTGGGGTGTTAAGAGGGAGCGCCCCTCAGAAGGGGGGGTGTCCCCCTTGGTTGCTGTCATTCTGAGAAGTGTGCCAACGACCTATACCTCACTCCTCCTGAAGATGAAAATCCACACGGTATGTGCGTATTCCTACCTGTTTTAGTTCGTTAGTAGCGTATCTGAGAGCGTCATCCATCTCCTTGGCAACGATTATCCCTCTTACCCGCTGGCCTTCGCGTGAAATGTTTTGACTCACCCATCCAATGTACCGAAGTATTTGCCCCACAGCGGAATCGCTTGATTTACCCCGTTTCAGTTCGATGACAACTAGGTCTCCGTTACTATTGTCCTCTGTGAGGAAGTCTA
>DUES01000204.1 GCA_011192055.1 Dehalococcoidia bacterium | reverse complement strand
TGGTGCTACTCACGGTCAGATACTGCTGGCTTTTCAGCCCAGCGTGGCCTTTGAACTGGTGGACATGGCGATGGGCATTCCAACAGGGTCCACCACGAGCCTGGAAGAGATGGAACGGTCTGTCCTTGGCGAGATGGGTAACATCGTTGGGACGTTCTTCCTGAATGCTCTGGCGGACAGTGCTGACGTACGTCTTATGCCTTCACCGCCAGCGGTTGTTGAAGACATGGTCGGGGCACTGGTCAACTCAGTCATGGCTGAGGCGCTTATGGAGAATGAGTCTGTGTTCGTACTGAGATTGACCTTCAGTGCTGTTGGCAGGGAAATACAGGGGCATTTCCTGGTTCTGCCCGCATTTGACAAGAAAGGAAACGGTGGCGGAGGAGAAACCGGATGACCGTATTGACGGAACAACGCGAATCGATAGTAGTTGGCTTGGGAGAGATGCAAGTATTAAAAGGGTCGATGTCGGTACTGAGCTGTATTGGCCTGGGATCGTGTATTGCCCTGTGTATCTATGACCCTGTTTCCCGTATCGGTGCAATGGCGCATATGGTGATGCCTGAAGGAAATTCGAAGAGCAGCGATGGGCTACCGGCGAAGTACGTGAATTCCGGCGTCCCCCTGCTGATTCAGAAGGCGATAGAGCAGGGTGCACTCAGGTCCCGGCTGAAGGTGAAGATAGCCGGTGGCGCCCGGATGCTGTCGATACCGGGTAATAACCGGCTTGATATCGGCGAGAGGAACATCGTGGCAACCAAGGAAGCTCTGGTCAGAGAAAGGGTTTCCCTGAGTGGTGCTGAAACTGGAGGTACGTCCGGCCGTTCAGTGCAGATGCTTCTGGATTCAGGTGATGTCTTCGTCAAAGTGGCCGGTGGACAGCCGATCAAGATATGAGGTATGAAAGAAAAAGAGGATGTCCGGATGCCGAGAATACCGATTGTAGATGGTGCCGCGTTCGTTCGCACGAGGTGCGAGCAAGCGTTGGGTGAGAAAGGATATGAGTTAGTTGAGGTAGTAGATGGAACAGGGATGCTGGAGAGATACGTTGATAATCACCCGGATGCGGTATTCATGGACATTATCGTGTCTCACATGGGCGGGATGACTGCACCGAGGAGACTGCTGGAGATAGACCCCGGTGCCGGAGTGGATATGGCCTCTGTGATAGGGCAGCATTCCGTGATAATAGAAGCGTTGGAGTCGGGCGCCAGTGATTTTCTCATAAAACCGTCTGACAGTGAGATGGTAGTCGATACCGTACAGAAGCCTGTTGGATAGCCCGGGAACCCGTTACCGTCTGTACATAAAGGAGGTCTGCGAAACGTGTCAATGATAATGGTTGTGGATGATGCTGCCTTCATGCGAATGAGGTGCGCCAAGTTACTGACTGAGAATGGACATAAGGTGGTGGAGGCATCGAATGGCGTCGAGGCAATACAGAAATACACTGCAAACAAGCCTGATGCTGTCTTGTTGGATATCACCATGCCTGAGATGGATGGAATAGACACCCTGAAGAAGCTCGTCGAGATAGATAACGGAGTCAGGGTAGCCATGGTTACGGCGATGGGCCAGCAGTCCATGGTCATTGAGGCATTGAAGTCGGGAGCAAAGGACTTTGTGGTGAAGCCTTTCAGTGCCGATAGAGTGCTGGCGGCTCTGGACAGAATCCTCCAATAAACTGTGGAATAGTCGCATCTGTGAGGTGGGTACCGTGGAAAGCATTATCAGGGTGCTGGTGGTTGATGATTCGGCCTTTGCCAGATACTCCATTATCCGCGAACTGGAAAGTGATGCGGGAATAAAGGTTGTGGGCTTTGCCCGGAATGGGCTTGAGGCCCTGGAACAGATAAAGGAACTGAAACCGGATGTAGTCACGCTTGACGTGGAGATGCCGCAGCTGAATGGCATTGATACTCTACATAGGGTAATGCTGGAGCATCCTACGCCGGTAATCATGTTGAGCAGTCTGACCGGGGCAGGAACAGAGACGACCATCAGGGCACTGGAGTTAGGAGCTGTTGACTTCTTTCTCAAATCATCACAGATTGGCCCCCTCGGGGATTACAGTAGTGCCGATGATCTGAAGACCAAGATAAGAGTGGCCGCCGGGGTGAAGGTGACGAGGGTTGGCAGGCCGTTACTTAAAGCAGACTGCACTGCGGTTCCCAAAAACCGGAATGTTGGCGGATTTCCACCGGACAGAGCGATTGTGATCGGTTGTTCAACTGGCGGCCCTCGAGCCCTGTACCAGATTGTTCCATCCTTGCCGTCCGATCGGCCGGCTGGCATTCTGGTTGTCCAGCATATGCCGCAGGGATTCACCCGGTCTATGGCAAACCGCCTGGATCAGTTGTCAGGAGTCGCGGTTAAAGAAGCTGCCGAGGGAGACGCAATCAGAACAGGGGAGGTATTGATTGCTCCCGGTGGCTATCACATGATGATCAATAGAGATTATTCGGTGGGACTGAACCAGGGCCCTTTGGTGTGTGGGGTCCGCCCTTCTGTTGATGTGACTATGCGTTCCGCTGCCGCGGTTTTCGGGGCCTCGCTCGTTGCGGCAGTACTAACTGGTATGGGCTCGGACGGCACCGAAGGTACCGGAATGATTCGGGCGGTCGGTGGCAGAGTTATAGCCGAGAGTGAATCTACTTCCATAGTCTGGGGTATGCCCCGAAGCGTGATTGATGCCGGAAACGCTGACCGGGTGTTACCACTGTCCAGGATTGTTCCCGAGTTGGTTCGTATGCATAACGGTGAGAGAAGGGGGAGCTACAATGGATGACCTGGAGTATTCTTATTTGAAGCACAAGATACTGAAGCTGACGGATATAGACCTGGATGCTTACAAGAGCCGGCAGATGCGCCGTCGCCTCGAGGGTTACGTGAACAAGAGCAGTGCTACGGATATCGCTGGCTACTGCCGGATGTTGGACCAGAACCCGGAAATGGTTATCGAACTCATGGACTACCTGGCTATAAACGTGTCTGAGTTCTTCCGAGACCTGCCAAGCTTCGAGTACCTGAAGAAGACTGTGCTTCCCGAGCTACTGTCACGTAACCGGAGGCTCAACATCTGGAGCACCGCGTGTTCCTGTGGACACGAGGCATATTCTATCGCTATCATGCTGGAAGACATTTGCCCTCAGCACAGACACCGCATACTGGCCACTGACATAGACCGGAAAGCACTCGAACAGGCCGGAAACGGAGGACCTTACTCGCAATCAGACGTAAGGAATATTGACAGGCATACCCTTGCCCGGTTCTTTGTGAAGGAAGAGGATGGTTACCGGGTTACTGATTTCATCAGGAGGAAGGTGGAGATTGGACACCACAATTTGCTGAAAGATCCTTTCGAGTATAGTTTTGACCTGATAGTATGCCGCAACGTGATAATCTATTTCTCGAACTCTGTGCGGGACAAACTATACGCCAATTTCTACAGGTCTCTTCGGGCTGGCGGTATGTTGTTCGTTGGAGGAAGCGAAGTCATTTTGCATCCCGATGATCTTGGTTTCTCCATGAAACACCCGTCATTCTACAGTAAGTCCTGTCTGCGCCCGGAACCGGCAACTATTGAGGGGGCAGCATTACCGGACGTGATATCCAAGGAGGTGCGAATATGAGACGGATTTCAGTTGAGTATGCCACACTCGGCACGATTCTGGGCAGAGCTGTCTACGATAGTGCAGGTGCCCTGCTTCTGGATGCTGGCACAGTACTGGACGCGGTGCATGTACCGGTCCTTTCCCGGCTGGGAGTGAGGGAAATAATCATCCAGGACCCTCGTGTGGACGATATCATAATCGTTCCCTCGATATCAGAGGAAGTCGAGGCTCAGGCTATCCGGTTACTTCACCGGTTGGTGGATAGTAACCGGGGGAAATTGATTAAGCACATCAAACTGGACTTAACGGAAGTTGACCGACTGGTGAAAGTTATGATCCAGAGTATTGACTCCGCCTTCATGGGTGAGATAAACACCGAAGGATGTTTGTCCCTGGGCAATTACGACTATATCCACCCGGTGAAGGTAGCCGGGTTATGCCTCTTCATCGGAAAGAAGGCCGGGTACAATCGGGCCGACCTGGTCAGTCTGGGGATGGCCGCTCTCCTGCAGGATATAGGGTATATCCAGGTATCGCAACACGTGTTGATGAACCTCCAGGCAGCGGACGAGAACAAATCGCCGGAATACAAAGCTCATCCTGAAGCCGGCTACAGTATTCTGAGCCAGAGCGGTGTGGATGACGGAATCGCGAAGGTCGTGCTGCAGCATCATGAGAGGTGGGACGGCAGCGGGTATCCCGCCGGGCTAAAGGGCAGCCAGATATCTCCTCTTTCTCGCATCATATCGATTGCCAGCAGTTACTACGGGCTGGTCTCCCGAAGACCGGGACAGGAGCCTTTCCCTCCACCGGATGCAGCCGAGTACATCGCCGCCTATAGTGGCGAGTTATTCGACCCCGAGTTGGCGCAGACCTTTGTGAGGAGTATCCCGTTCTACCCAAAGGGCATTTTGGTCAAATTAAGTACGGGGGAGAGTGGTATTGTTACTGAACCCAACATCGGATACATAGGCAGACCACAAGTGCGAGTATGCTATGACCGAAGCGGCGAAGAGTTATCCGAACTCTATGATATCGACCTGAAGGAGCCCGAGTATCAGAGTAGACTCGTTACCGATATCCTGGAGTACTGATGTAGCGAAAAGAGGTAATAACATTGGTGTTTAGTGAGAAGTAATCATGAGTAATGAACTGCTCTCACAATCTGAAATAGACGCTTTGCTCTCGAACTCCGGTGCGGGCAGCAAACGTAAGTCTGGTGCGGGGGAGAAAATCACACCTGAAGTCTCCTCCCAGGATGCGCCACGACCCCTGAAGCAACCAGGGCACCAGGCACCGGGGGCAGCGTCGTCCGATGGTGCGAGAAATACGGTTGCAAAGGCTGCAACACCACAGCCGGCAAAGATGCCTCCGGCTGTTCCCGGGGCACCTGATGATATGAGTGCCAGAATGGCTGAGATGTCTGAGCGATTGAGCCGGGTGGAAAAGCATCTGGGCAGACTGGAGCAATTGGAGCGCAAAATAGGGGTTATCAATACAGACCAAGTGCTGACGCAAGACCAGCTATCTGCGCTCAGACAGGTTCAGAAACTGAGTGACGATGTTGCAGGGATATCGGCTAAACTCCAGGGTACGCTGGGATATGGTGCCTTTCAGAGTTTCCAGTGTGATGAGTGCGGAAGTCGTGGTACGGTAGCAACCGTATTCAGATGCACGAAGTGTGGTCACCATAACTGGCGCGGATGGTGGCCCTGGAAGAAATAATGGAACACAACAATACGGGAGGCAGGAAGATGAAGGCTACCAGAGGTTCGTCGAGAGGCAGGACCAGGGATTGGTATTTCTGGCGAATTGGTCTCATCATACTGGCATGCTCTGCAGTCTACTACCTGCCGGTGCTTGCCCATATTGTCGGCTGGACGTCTGCTGAAGAAATCCTGAACCGGTTCCATGATTTCTATGGCATTGATTTCTTTGCCCTGGTGTTCTTTGCCCCGGTGGTATATGCCGCCTACACAGTCGGCATAACCTACACTCTGGCGGTGGCAATGTTGTCTATGGTTCTGCTCCTGCCCTATGCTTTGACCCTTGAGGGTTCTCCGAGCACAGTATTCCGCCCGACATCGTTTGCCATCATTCTCAGTGCTGTTGGGGCAGTGGTAGCCATGTTGAAGAAGAGTGATGAGCAAGGACAGCGTAGCACAGAGGAGCTTCAGTGTCTCTATGAGATCGGCAGGCTGGTTGAAAGCAGTGGCTCCGTGGATGACTTTGTCTACGCAGTAACCGATGCCATTCCGCATCTCATGCGACGTCACGGTGAAATCAGGGTGAGAGTATCGGTGCGGGACAGGGTGTTTGAGCCCCCCGGTTTTTCGGAGTCGGTCGACACAGCAAGCGAGGACATGATCGGGGGTGGCGGTACATTTGGCAGGTTCGACATACAGCCTGTGAATTCCGCCCTGGACTCCGGAACACAACGGCATCTTGCCAGGATACTGGCCGAGAGAATCAGCAGTGGTATCAGGGCGATAGAGTTGCAGCGGTCACTTGACGGGTACTACGAACAGTTGGAGGAAATGGTGGAAAAGAGAACCAGAGACTTGGAGGAAACTCAGGAAAGACTGGTTCGTTCCGAGAGGTTGGCTGCGGTGGGGGAACTGGCCTCCGGGGTAGGGCATGAGATTCGTAATCCTCTTAACGTAATACGGAACTGTGTCTACTTGCTTAAGATCACTCTTGATGGGAAGGCAGACGGAGAGATAGTCAGAACCCTGGACATCCTCGACCAGCAGGTTGACAGCGCCAACTGGATTGTCTCTGACCTGCTTGATTTCACCCGCCTCAGCCCACCGGTACAGTCAAGGATCGATCTGAACCAACTTGTTACGGAGAGGCTATCCGGGGTGACCGTACCGGAGGCCGTGATGGTAACAACAGACACTTGCCGTGATTTTCCGGAGGTTCTTGTTGATAGCGAACAGGTGGGTCGAGCCATCGTAAATATCATCTCTAATGCCATTCAGGCAATGAAAAATAGCGGAGAGCTTATGGTCAATACCGGGGTTGATGGTAATTTCGGTTGGATTCGGTTCGAGGACTCCGGATGCGGCATTCCAGAAGAGGCGCTAGGCAAAATCTTTGAGCCTCTCTACACTACAAAACCCAAAGGAATCGGCCTTGGGCTGGCCATAACCAAACGGCTCGTCGAGCAGAATGACGGTAGCATTGAAGTAGAAAGCCAGGTAAGTAGAGGTACTGTTTTCACCATAAAGCTACCTCTAACAGAAAGGGAATCATAGATCAGATGAGAGAAGCAGTGAGTGTACTGGTAGTCGATGATAACATGGACCTGGCGGACACCTTTGCTCTGATATTACGGTACAAGGGCTACCGTGTCGAAACAGCGGCGGATGGCCTTTCGGCTATTGACAAGTACAGGGCGCAGCGGTATGACGTAGTTCTCATGGACGTCTATATGCCACAGATGAATGGCATAGAGGCAACCCGGGCAATCAAGAAAGCAGACCCGCAGGCCAAAATAGTTCTAATGACGGCTTATGCTGAAGACAGGAATATGGCGGCCGCTACTAATGCAGTAGCATATTGCACATTGTGCAAGCCAATTGATATATCTCACCTTGTAGAACTCATAGGAGAGGTAACTTGCCCCCTGCCAGTCCTTATTGTAGATGATGATGATGACTTCAGAAGTATCTTCATGAAGGCACTTCAGTGTAACGGGTATCGTGTTGAGGCAGTGGGGAGTGGTGAGGAGGCAGTGAATTGTGCTCGACACAGGAAGTACCGGATAGCTTTTGTTGATGTCAGGTTGCCGCGTATGGATGGACTGGATACCTGTCTTCAACTGAAGGAATTCGATCCTGAACTGGTGGTGGTCATGATGACGGCCTATCGTGATGAGGTGAAGGATCTGGTAAACAAGGCACTGCAATCTGCTGCATCTGCATGCCTTTACAAGCCTCTTAACTTGACTAAGGTAATGGGCCTGGTGCAGGAATTCGTTGACGGTTAAGACCGTGGAGTAAGGATGAGGGACGGAGAGCGAATACTTCTGGTGGATGATGATCTGGCCTTTCTGCAGGTTGCCCAGCCTATTCTCGGTAAAAAGGGTTACCGGGTAGAAAAGGCTACTTCAGCAGCTCAGGCGTTAGCCATGACGGAGGATATCTTCATCAACGTAGCCGTCCTGGACATAAGTCTGCCGGACATGTCCGGTACTGAGTTACTCGCCATGCTCCTTGACCTGCACCCGGACATGATTACGATAATGCTGACCGGTTATTCCTCCAAAGACAACGCCGTCCAGTCACTAAACTCAGGTGCCTTTGCCTTTCTTGAGAAGCCCACTGACCCGGAGATTCTGCTGTCTGTAATTAACCGTGGACTGGAGAAACAGCACCTGGCTTTTGAAAATCAGCGGTTGCTGAAGGAGTTGGAGCAGCGTAACCGGGAAACCGGCATCCTGCTTTCAGTTTCCCAGACCGTATCCCAGTCGCTGGACTTGAAGCAGATACTGGATTCGGCGCTGGAAAAAGTTAACGAGACGCTGGGGATAGATGCCAGCTACCTGTATATAGCCAGAAACAGGCAGCTGGTACTCGAAGGTTGTTACGGAATGGACAGCTCGATTCTTGACCCGTGGACAGAAATAGAGATTGGCAAGGAGTCAGTTGGAAAGGTTTTCAGGTGGGCGGATACGTTGCCGCAGAGCGTGAACGGGAGCCTGGAACTGGTACAAGCGTCGTTGTCCCGGCATGGTTATCACTCGCACACTACCATCCCTTTAGTCATGGCCAACCAGAGTATTGGTGTCCTGGGAGTGACTAACCATGCCGACCGCCGCTTTACCGATTCGGAGGTGGAACTGCTCTCTGCGATCGGACGTGAGATATCTATCGCAATACGTAACGCCCAGCTTTATGAGGAGGCATCGAGTGCCCGGGCAATTCGGGAGTTAGAGACCATGCGTGCCGATCTTTTAGCTAATATCTCTCATGGATTGCGAACACCACTGGCGGCTATTAAAGGCTATGCCAGCACAATCCTGCAGCCGGACGTAACTTTTGACCGGCAGAGTTTGCATGATTTCCTCCGGACCATAGATGAAGAGGCAGACCGACTTAACCACTTGATTGAGGAGATACTGATAATGTCGCGCCTGGAGTCCGGAGTTGTGGAGATGAAACGGCGGCGGTGGCATATCAGAGAGGTGATACAGGCAGTGGAGAATCAACTCCGCAATATCGTGAGGAACCACCATCTTCAGACTCATATTGCCGAGCCTCTGCCTCAGGTGAGTGTTGACAGGGAACGTATTGGCGAAGTGCTTATCAGCCTGGTTGAGAACGCGGTGAAATTCTCCCCTGAAGGAACCAGTATCGAGGTCAGCACCCGGTTGGCTGCCCGGGATGTTGTCATCAGCGTGAGTGACGAGGGGCCTGGTGTCCCACCTGAATTTCAAAGCAAGGTGTTCGACCGTTTCTTCCGTGTTCAGACCTCGGCCGTGGGAATCAAACCGGGGGCCGGTCTGGGCCTCAGTATCTGTAAGGGCATTGTCGAAGCTCACGGCGGCCGCATCTGGGTTGAGAGCCGGCTATCCGGCGGTGCCATGCTTAGTTTCAGCTTACCATCTGCCCGAGGAGGTGAGAAGACATGAAGAAAGCGCAAATCCTGGTTGTCGATGATGACCCGGCCATGTCGAGATTGGTCCGCACAAACTTAAAAGCCCGGGGCTACGGGGTGACTGCTGCGATGAATGGTGAAGAAGCCCTGGAGACAATCGAAAGGGAGTTCTTCAACCTGATTATACTTGACATCATGATGCCAAAGCTGGATGGAGTAGAGGTGTGCCGAAGGGTGAGGGAATGGTCGAGGGTGCCCATAATCATACTCAGTGCAAGGGGTAATGAAAAAGATAAGGTCACCTGCCTGGACCTGGGAGCCAATGACTATCTCACGAAGCCTTTCGGCATTGCTGAGCTGGTGGCTCGCATAAAGGCGGCGCTTCGCTATTCGGACGCTTCCAAATTCGAGCAGGACAAGCCCAGTTTAACCTGTGGCGAAATAGAGATTGACTTTCTCAAGAGGCGGGTGACTGTCGGGGGTACGGAACTCACAATGACCCCTACCGAGTATTCCCTGCTGCAAGCATTGGCAGTGGATGTTGACAAAGTGCTTACTCATCAGATGCTGCTGCAGAAGGTGTGGGGTGCAGAGTACTCTGGTGAGAAGCAGTACCTGACCGTCTTCATCAGCCGGCTGCGCCGCAAACTGGAAAAAGACCCTAAAAATCCTAAGCACATTATCACCGTACCACGTGTGGGCTACCACCTCGTTTCGGGAACATGATGGTAATGGGTACCGTGAATTCACTGCGGCGTTACCAGAAAAGCCCCTGATGTGACCCGGGCAAGAATGATGCCGCGGACAACTGTGGCGGTTTCGACCCGTGGCGAGTATGCTGAGTCGGGAATAGTTGGGACCAGAAAGTCTGTCGGGTTCAGGAAGCATCGGAAGTAACCCTGACATCCTGGCTTCCGGTATTGGTTGGAAGCCGGACAGCCCTTTTATACTGTCTGCGAGACCCGTGTTGCCACTCGGTCATTCCCACTGCCCCGTCCGGACGAATGGCCATACCTCAAGCGCAGGGTAATCTCCTGGCAAGAGCCGCTGCATTCTTGAAGTGTTTTGTTTAGGCGCCCGCATACTCCTTCGCTGGCGTCCTGCGACTGAAAACCTGTTTGGGAAACGTTTATGTTACGGCACCTAAATTTGCGTTCTGTCAACCGGCTGGCTGCTATCATTATCTCAAGAGTAGAGATTACAAGCCACAGTAAAGGAGGAGAACGTAATGGAAAGGGTGATAAACAAGAAAATCCTCGTCATCAGCGATGACCCGGTGCTGCAGGGGTTGCTGTCCAGCAGTATCTCGGGAGAATCTTACTCTGCAGTTGATGCCAGGGACGCCTTTGAGGAACTGGAGGCCACACTGGACCGGACACGTCCCGACCTGATATTCCTCGATGCCGGGATGCCGCAACTGGACGGAATGGAGATGTGCCTGCGTCTCCGGTGTCTGTACGATATACCCATCATAATGCTCGCTGCGTGGCGCACCGAATGTGGTGCCGTCCGAGGTCTTGACTTCGGTAATGACTTCTGTCTAACGGAGCCACTCACCATTCCTGACCTGGTGACACAGGTAGAGGAGACTTTGGAGAAGAATTCGCATTGTGAGCACTCCTCTCATATGGCCGGATGTGATGGTTTTGGTCTGCTGAGGGGGCTGCCGTTAAGCATTCAATACATGGCCGCAGGATAAGTGACTTACCACAGGCACATTGATTAAGGTAAGGACCAGCGATACGAATAGCTCGGGAAGACGCTGCGTAGAATCCATTGAAAGTTAATATAAAGCGAATATTCATGCCGGTTCCGGAGGTAACTCTTACGAGGGTGCTTCTCATGGACCGCCATTTCAGCCGGATTT
>DUES01000203.1 GCA_011192055.1 Dehalococcoidia bacterium | reverse complement strand
CTGCATAAGCTCTTCAAGACGGTATGTCCCCGAGTTAACCGGTATGTACGTCCGTCCGATTGTCTCAAAGGTCTTCACACTGCCGCCGACAGCTTCAAGGAGGTGTACATAAGGCAACTTCCAGTCCAGGGCAAGGCTTCTGCTGAAGCCACCTTTGTCAGCAACAGTGCCATGACCTCGTATAGTGATATCGTCACCGTTTATTACAACCTTACGTCCATTCATTGTGCAGATACCTATTACCGGGGAGGCAGCCTGAAAGGATTCAAGTTTATTATCCTTGTAACTACTGCTGCCAGAAAGTCCCCCTATCTCCTGAAACGACCCCGGGTCAACCAGCTTCTCGAGCCGCTCACGGATAGTCAGTTTACCCCGTTTGTGAGACCGTTCAACGTTTTCCTTGCCGCCCATTTGAGCCGCAAGCTCTTTTCGGTGATGTAGTTCATCAATTTCCGGCTGCCAGACCATGTTTGCGCCTCCATTCTCATTTGTGATTTTGCGCTTGTGTACTTGGTGCTAACTCCTTCGCCAGTACCGTTTCTTTTTAGATTACACCCGACTCACGGTTGATGAGTCTTTCGACGTCTTCGATAGTAGTCTTCGTTTCCTCCGTTACAAGTTGATGATTACCGTATAAATAAATAGTCATTCCCACCTTGAAGGGACTGGTTTGGTTGTGAATGTCAATACTCCAGTGTGGCCAGATTGTCACCCGTTTCCACTACCTGCCCTTCCGATACCGATACCTCGGTAATCGTGCCATTGGCCGGAGCCATGATTGGGTTCTCCATCTTCATTGACTCTATGTAGAGAATGACATCTCCCTCCTCTACCTTGTCGCCGGCTTTAACTTCAATGCTGATGACTGTTCCCGTAATGGGTGCTTCAATTACTTCAGTTGCCAACTTTGTTCACCTTTCATTAAGCATTCGCAGCGGTATTAATCAGATTACTAACATTAATCACTCTTGGACTTAGATAAGGGGTTCATTCCCAATAATACTATCTTCAGCCAGACACTCTATTTCCTGTTCGGATAAGCCCAGGAGTTCATGGAGCACATAGTGGTTATGCTCTCCGAGCAGCGGTGATGGTTGCCGTTTCTCGTCCGGTGACTCCGAGAGTTTCATCGGTGCGGACCTGGGATATGGGTGAGGTCCCACCACAGCTCGATCAACCACCTGGAACATACCTCGCTCTTTCAAATGGGGATCAGCCAGGAGCTCAGGCCCGGTTGGGATAACCCCAGCGGCAACACCTGCCTGCTGGAGAGAGTACATAACCTCGTAGTGGTCGTGCTGTAGCGTCCATGCTTCCACAAGTATATCTAGTTCATCCTGGTTGTTCCACCGGATGATGCTATCGGAAAACCGTTCCTCTTCGGTCCAGGAAGGATTGCCAATCACCTTGCAAAACTGGTACCACTCCTCATTTGATGATACGGCGATAGCTACCCAGAAATCGTCACCACGACAGCGGTAGTACCCGTGGGGTGCCATGTACGGATGACGGTTACCGTGGCGTGGACGAATTCGCTTGTTCATTGAATACTCAGCAATCGCGTCGCCAATCAGGCTGGTGCATGCCTCAACCTGCGACATATCGATATACTGTCCCTTACCGGTCATCTGGCGATGCAGAAGAGCAAACATCAGGGCAGCCCGGCCATTCGCCCCGCCAATGGTATCAGCAAAGCCCCAGTCGACCATCTTGGGAGGGCCGTCCGGGTAGCCGGTAAGTTGAGGAAGACCGGACATCTGCTCAAATAAAGCGGCGAATCCCGGGTAGTCTCTCCAGGGGCCGGTCATGCCGTGAGCTGGCATCGAAAGCATGATGATACCCGGGTTTACCTGCTTAAGTACCTCGTAGTCGAGACCGAAGTTCTTCATCACCCTCGGAGTGTAGTTTTCCGCGACGATGTCGCTTATCTTCACCAACTGTTTAAATACTTCCACTCCCCTGGGATTGGTAAGGTCCAGAGTCACGCTTAGCTTGTTCGTGTTGACAGAGTTAAACAGGGGGGATTCCTCCCAGAATGGCCCCGTTCTTCCCGCTGTAGCCCCGCCTCGCCATGGATCAATCCACCTGGTGGTTTCCACCTTGATAACCTCAGCCCCCATACCGGCGAGAAACTGCGTGGCGTAAGTGCCTGCCCATGATTGGGTGACATCGGTCACTCTGATGCCTTCCAGTGGCAACCGGCTTACTCCGGTTATCCTTGCCTGCTCAGATAATGCCTTGCTCTCATTGGACTGCCGGGGCATCCTTCGTGCAGCCAACCGATTGTTAATAACATCCTCCGTGTGTTCTCCCAGCATCGGGGCTGGGCTCCGCTGATGCCATGGAGTTTCCATCATCTTGAATGGTGCTCCCGGCATGGTCACTTTGCCAATGACCGAATGGTTAACCTCCTCAAAAAACCCCCTGGCTTTGTGCTGGGGAGATTGGAGCATATCCTCCGTTGTCGGGATGAGGCCAAAGGGAATTCGCCATTCATTACCCTCTTGGAACAACTCAGTTTTACCCCAGTCCTTTACCTTCGCGTAGAAAAACTCCCGGGCCTCCTCAACGTTTGTGTTTACTCCGACTTGCGTTTCAAACATGGGGTCCTGGAGAAGCTCCGGCATCCCGAAAAATGAGCACATCATCTCCCAGTGCCTCATGACGTAAATGTTAAGGCTGATATAGCCGTCTCT
This sequence comes from Dehalococcoidia bacterium, assembly GCA_011192055.1. The sequence continues at coordinate 8,797 of DUES01000203.1, read as the reverse complement.
GCACGGCATAATACCCAGGTAGCACTTACCGAGACGGTTGTAGATATCACCACGATATGAATACACGACCGCCGGATACGTCGGTGCCAGTATCATGCTCTCGGAGATTGATATATCTGCATGCTCCCCTTGGCCTGTCTCGTTCCGGTGGTACAGTGCTACTGCAGCACCAGCAGCGGCATGGACTCCGGCAATGCAATGAGTTATCCAACCACCAGCCTGGACCGGTCTCTCCCCTGGTGCGCCTTCAGTGTAGTATCCGCCAGCCATACCCCAGGCGATGAGGTGATTCAACTTGTAGTCACGGTAGGGTCCCGTCTGGCCGAAATTCGAGATGGAGGTCATAACCAGGCCGGGATTCAACTTTTGCAGGTCCTTGTAGCCGAAGCCCAGCCGGTCCATTACACCCGGACGGAAACTCTCAACCAGTATATCGGCATCCTTAACCAGTCTTCTGAATACCTCCGCGCCTTCTTCTGATTTCAGGTCAAGAGTGACGCTCTTCTTGTTATTGTTGAGGTACAGGAACAGGCCGCTTCGTTCCAGGCCCGGTTCGTCATTGAGAAACGGCCCCATTTTTCTGGCGGGGTCTCCTTCGCCGGGTTTTTCAATCTTGATTACGTTCGCACCGAAACCAGCCAGGAGACGCGTGCAATACGGTCCGGCAATATACTGTGTCAGGTCAATTACGTTTATTCCACTGAGTGCCTGTTTCATCAAGTTTTCTCCGTGAGCAAGAGCATATCTGGCTGAGTTACGTTCTTTTTTGGTGCCACCACCGTTAGGTGTATCGATACAACTATCTATTTGTTAACTCACCGGTTACCAATATACTTATCCAAGTGCACACTAAGCAGGGGCTGACCACATACGTCAAGGACCGGCCAGCCCCTGCTACGATTCCCCTTCAGTCATGGGGTCATTCAGCCGTAAGTTATTCACGTTGCGGCTGATTCTACGTAATTGTTATCTCTCTGACTTCATCTGTTCGTCTACCCAGAGGCGGGCAAATACCTGAAAATATTGGAAGTTACCAATGGTACATTCACCAGTGTATCCCCTGAGCCATGGGTGCCATGCATTTGTTAGGAGCCCTTGAGGCATTGTGATATAAAAGGACTTCTCAATCGTCATGTAGTCCGCTTTTTGTACTAGCTCGCTTCGTTTAGCATAATCGAACTCAACCGATATTTCCGCCATGAGATCCTTGAACTCGGGGTCGTTAGCCACGCTCAGGTTAAAGATATGCGTTGGGTCAGCGAAGACGTTAAGTAACAGTATCGGGCTAGGTGAATTCCAGTTCCAATGCTGAATAATGCCCTGATGCTGCTTATTAAGACGGATAGAATTAAAAGTGGGCCAGTCGTACGTCTTCATCTCTGCTTCGACACCAATGTCAGCCAGGTAAGCCTGGAGTATCTCCGCAAGTCCTGGATTCTGTGTTGGTACATAGGTTATGTTAGTCTTGAAACCGTCTGGGTATCCGGCTTCAGCGAGAAGCGCTCTGGCACCTTCCGGATCGTAAGTGGTAATATTCTTAACGGATTCCGGGAGGTCCTCGTACGGAGTATAAATGTCCCCGTGTACGGCAGTGACGAAAGGTGAGTATGAGTATGCCTGGCCCTGGTAGAATGAATCGCGGATTGCCTCCAGGTCAACTGCCATCTGCATGGCGTTTCTGACCCTGGCATCAGTGAAGGGTGGTATATCATTTCTCATTCTGTAGATTATTGCACTGTTAGCAGGGTACGAACGAAATAGCGTCTCGGGATTACTCTGCTGGATACTCTGTACCTCTTTCCACTGCAAACCACCTATCATGTCAGTCTTGCCGGTTCGGAACGCCGCTACTCTTGTTGACAGTTCAGGAATGATTGCTACCTGTAACTCGTCTACATAAGGAAGCTGGTTCCCAGGGTGACGCTCATCATCACGGTAGTAATTGGGATTCCTGACATATCTTACAGAACTGCCTGGTACAAAGTCATCAACCAGGAAAGGGCCTGTACCAATGACCTTTTTCCAGTCCTCAGTCTGATTGCTTTCCGGTTCTACAGCCTCTCTGGGTACGAAGTGATTGCTATCGGTTTCCAGAAGTCCAAACTGGGAGAAGGGCTGTGCCGGTGGCTTGAGCTTGACTTCCACCGTCATATTGTCAATCTTCGTGATGGATTCAATCATGTCGAAATATGTCTTCTCTATGTAGGGGGATTCGTTGGACCGCTCGAGGTTCCATACAACGTCATCGGCATCAAATGCCCGGCCGTTGACCGGGGGTTTATCCTGCCACATGACTCCCGGGCGCACATTCATAATGATGGTCAGTGGGTCAGGGAACTCCCAACTGGCGAGTAAGAGAGGGGTACTAAACGCTTCAGGTGTCTTTCCGGAATCATCCGGAAAATTGAAGACAGTTCGGTCAACACTCCAGTCACCAATTGCGAGCTTCTCGTAGACAGGACCGCCATAGACATGGGATTGACCTGCGTAGCGAATAGTGTCAAATACTTGCCAGTCTGTAGCAGTCGCTATATTTATGACTCCGCCGTAGACCGGGTCACCAATCGCTGTTGTTGGTGTCTCCGAGTCCTCCAGCCATCCATGGGTAGGTACCTTCTCTTCCGTTTCTTTTTTCTCTTCCTCTACCGTTTCTTCTGTTTCGGTTTTCGGGGTTTCTTTCTGGACCACTTCCCCTTTTATTTCTTGTGTTGTGCCTTCCTCAACCGGTGTCGCCGTACTACAGGAGGTTACTATCAATGAGAGCGCCACCATACTACTGACGAGCAACCAAGCTACCTTTTTCCTCATTTTCTTTACTCCTTAAATAGATCTGATTTTAGTAGTATTGACTACTTAATTAACATGCTATCCGATTCTCCTCCTCTTTTCAGATATATCTGCTACTCTCATATCAAGTGGAATTACGCCTGTATTACCGATCATTGTCAGAGGATATACCCGCGCGTCTTCTTGCTCTGGATATTTTTGGTTTCGCTCCCGAGTAACGACCCAGGCCACCTCTTAACCTTGGGTCCAGCAGGTCCCTGATAGCATCCCCGAAGATGTTAACACCATATACCGCCATACTAATTGCTACTCCAGGCCAAATGGCCAGCCAGGGTGCTATCAGCATATTGTCGCGTCCAGACTGCCCGAGTAATCCTCCCCAACTGGGAGTCGGGGGCGGTATTCCATATCCCAAGAAACTCAGGGTAGACTCCAGAAGTATCATGGATGGTAGTCGTGTTGTGAATAGAATGATAATGGGCGCCATAACATTAGGCAGGATATGTTTCAAGAGCATTCTGCTGGGTGGACAGCCAGTAGCTACGGCAGCCTGTACATAGGCATTCTCCTTAATGCCGATGACGGCACTTCGGACTATTCTGGAACCGCCGATACCATAGAGCAACCCAATTACAATTATTAGCTGCCACATGCCTTGGCCAATAATAGTTATCATACTCAGCATAAGGAAGAGCCCGGGAAAGGACATCCAGGAATCCACAAACCTCTGTAAAAACAAGTCAGTCTTTCCGCCATAGTAGCCGGAGACAATACCCAGGATGGTTGAAAGGATAGTGCCTAGAGTAGCTCCTCCCAGTCCAACAATCATTGAAATCCGAGCGCCATAAACGACACGGCTAAATAAATCTCGCCCAAGATCATCGGTACCCATGATATGCTGGCCTGATGGTGCCTGGAAAGCATCCCTTAAATGCATCTCGGCGAAGGGATAAGGCATAATAACGTCAGCGAATATCCCGGCAAGAAATAGTAGCAGGGTTATTACAGCACCGACCAGGCCTAATGGCTTCTCCCTGACCAGTCTAACCAGGAAGTCGACCAACCAGCTCTGCTTCCGCCGCTCTTTTCTTACTGTTACTGGTGTATCTACCGTTTCGTGCACTTTTCTCAATACCTTATTGGCCCAATCTTTATTTGTACTGTACTCTTGGGTCCAGCCAGCCATAGGTCAAATCAACTAGAAGATTGATGGACATCACCACTACGGCAACTGTCAGGTTGAGACCCGAAATCACTGTATAATCTCGTTCGTTGAGGGTTTGAATCATTAGCCGACCGATACCGGGAAGATTGAATATCTGCTCGATGACAACCGATCCTCCTATCAGAACGGGCATCTGAATGCCCACCAGGGTAACCACTGGCATGAGTGCATTTTTCAAGGCATGCCTTACGATAACCACCCTTTCCTTGAGACCCTTTGCCCAGGCAGTCCTGATATAGTCCTGCCTCATTACCTCTAACACCATAGTACGTGTCATTCTCATGGTCGTACCGGACATATACATACCCATGACAATCGCCGGAATGATGAACATCCCCAGATTACCTACCGGGTCTTGTGTAAAAGGGGTATAGAGTAAGGGTGGTGTCCATTTCCACCAGATTGCTGGTAAGACCATAATCATCGTTCCCAGCCAGAAACTGGGAACGGCAATCATGAGAATAGCGAAGCTGCGAGCGATGTAGTCACCAGTAGTGTCCTGTCGTATGCCAGAATATATGCCTATGGGCAAAGCTATTATTAGTGAGATCAATATCGCCATGATACCGAGTTCGAAGGATACTGGTATAGCCCGGCTTATGCGTTCGGATACGCTTTGACCTGTAAATAAAGATTCCCCCAGGTCGCCACGCGTCACAATGCCGGTGATCCAACGCCAATACTGAACATGTGCCGGTACGTCTAGACCCAACTCCGCTTCGAGTTCTGCGATATCTTCTGCTCCGACTTGATACGTCATATCTGCCAGTATCTGGTCAATAACATCACCCGGGATTAGGCGTACAAGAGCAAAGACAATAATGGTCACTACAATGAGCGATGGGATTAAAAGCAGGACTCTTCTGATTATATAGCTACTCAAATATTATCCCCTATCTTTTTATTGATGGATCCTGCCGCTAAGCCCGATTACGCCCAGGGCTCCGGACACGGGAGGGGGTGGCAGCGTTTGATTGATATGGTGGCTGGCATCCTGATCCCCACCAGCACCCTGGTTTCCCCCGGCAGTGCCCCACTTCATCACATGTCTATCGCTATTAGTTCTTACTTTTCTGCGGTAAATTATAAAGTCAACCTGATAATAACTCTCGTTTATTTGGTGCCTTCTTCAGTGTGTTCATCTGCACAGCAGATCTTGGTTTTCCGCTTACTGTACTCAACGCCGAGCTGCTTCAGGATATTGTCCGTCTGTCCCTCGATATACTCTTCCAGGCTGTAATGCCTGTCAAAAAGCCACCGACGGGTCGCCCAGCTCGCTACATTAAACATGTTATAGGCTACTAGCTCTGCGTTGTCTGTTGTGAATTCGCCCAGCTTGATACCACGCTCTATTAACTTCACATAATTGTCTTTCAATGCACGAGAGCCTGTGAAAAGTTTTCGTCGTGCATCTTTATCCAGATTTAGCGTGATATGCGCCATGAACTTGTAAAGGTCCTGGTATTGGTCAGTGTTTATAATGTGGAGTCGCAGAACTACCCTGACGGCTTCAATCGGGTCTAGCCCGTCAATTATCCTGTCAGCGTAGTCTCCAATTGTGTAGTCTTTCTCGTTAACAAAGTCCACAAGGAGACCGATTAAATCATCTTTCGTCTTACCATACTGGTAGAGCCGGCCTATACTCCAACCTAATGCCTTACTCAGTTCTCGGGTTGTCGTGCGGTCAAAACCTTTAACGACAAACAGAGACACTGCCACACGAACCAGTTGCTCGCGAACATCGACAGGTAGATTGCTTAATCTGGAATCTTCCATTTGAATACTACAAAACGAGCGCTCGCTCGTTCTGTAGTAAAGTATCACCTATTTCATTGTTTGTCAATACCTTTTCGGGGTAGTGTAAAAAATCCACTATATGAGCGGTATTTAGAGACAATTGTCCCTTAATGGACTTGTCTGTACCATTATCAATAAGGAGATGACCTAATGAGGCGCCGATATTTGTCTGAAGAGGAACTAACCACCGTCATAAACTTAAAACGGACCGGTAGTAGCTGGGTGAACATCCAACGTAAGACAGAGATTAACCGGCGAACAGTGAAACGCGCCTACGAGAAATGGGAGCGCAGCCAATCGACAGATGAACTCAAGTTGGCTCGCACAGAAGTGGCTGCAACAGAATTTCGTACACGCATGGAATCCCTCACTGCACTGGCTGGGTCATTAGTGGCCAATCTGAGAATACCGGTTTCCCTTGCTGATATGGAGAAGAATACTGAACAGTTCTTTTCTTGGCTATGGCAGCAGGACCTTCTACAGCGCTACATATCGTCCGAAACCCAGGCTAAAGTCTATACAATGGGAAACACACAGAGTTTCCGCATAGGAGATCCGCAGTCATACCGTCGCGAGCAGGAGATGCTTCTTCAGTCCCTTAAGGCCCACACCCGTGAAGAGGTGCGATGGAATATACTAGACGACGACTGGAGCAGGGCCAGAGACAACTGTATTAGCATTCTAAGTGAGCTTCGGAGAGCAGCCCGCGAAGTAAATAAAACATAAAATCTTTACCTCAGGGAGAGATAGTCCTGCTCCGTCTACCCGTTTGCGAACATTGCACCTTTCGCTATTATGTGCAATCTGGTGACTAATAAAACTGAGGAATGTTAACCACAAGCCAACCTGTATTTAACCCTGCCTCGAGTTGATTGCGCAGTTGCATATATGGTTGTTTTGGAGCTTGTCCACGTATCACCAGATTTTTTAAACGTTATCTTCCGGATGCATTCTACCGCCTTCAACTTCCATAAAAACCAAGGTAGTCCGGCGTAGTATACCAATAAATAAGCTGCGTGGTTGTATTATCAGTGGTTTTTGAATAAAATTACTGAGTTTGCATTATTAAGTATAAATAGAGGATTGTGAATGACCTTATTAAATTCAGAGGCTTTCAGTGCCGATATCGTGCTTCTTCATGGCAAGGTAGTGACGGTTGATTCAAAAGATACCCTTCAAGAGGCGGTTGCCATAAAAGCCGGCAGGATTATGTGTACGGGGTCGTCCTCAGAGATGCAGCAGTTTACCGGAGAAAATACTGAAGTTATTGACCTTAAGGGGAAACCGGTTCTTCCGGGCATTATCGATTCACATACGCACCCCTCCTTTGCTGCCACAAGGTTCCTGGAAATAGACTGCCGGGCGCCTGAAATTAAGGAGATAAAGGATATTCAGGATGCCGTCCTGAAAAAGGCAAAAGAGATTGGACCGGGAGCATGGGTCCGCGTTGGTAACTACAACGATTCTAAGCTTATTGAAAAAAGACAAATAACACGATGGGAGCTTGATACAGTCACTCCGAATAATCCTGTTTACATCCTTTCTGACACAGGTCATCAAGCGGTAGTAAATAGCCGGGCGCTGGATATAGCAGTTATCACGAAAGATACCCCTGATCCTGCTGGTGGAACAATTGACAGAGATACCGGAGGAGAGGCTACCGGGCTTCTTTACGAGCTGGCCAGCCAACTTGTTGCCGTTAAAATACCGGGGTACACCATAGCACAAATGAAAGAGTGTATGAAACGGCTTTTCAATCAGTTCTCACGGTGGGGTATTACTTCCACTCACGATGCCAGCGGTGAAAATCTGGGTATCCATACTTACCAGCAAATTCTCTCCGAAGGAATCAAAAAGGTACGGATAAACTTGATGGTCAAGCTTAATTCCGGTGCTGAAGACACGCTGGAACACCTGAAATCGCTCGGAATCGAGAGTGGTTTCGGCAGCGACTGGCTCAAGGTTATGTCTCTTAAAATCATGGGCGATGGTTCAGGTGCCGGAGGTACATGCGCGGTTTATACTCCACAGCACCGGGGTCCGAAAGGTTTGGGCCTGATGACAACTGCTCCTGAAGATATGGAGAGGATTGTGATGAAGGCACATGATGCTGGAATCAGGGTCAGCATACATAGTATCGGTGACCGTGGCATCGATATAGCCCTTGATTGCATCGAGAAGGCACAGAAGAAAAAACCGGTTAAAGATATGCGTCACCGAATCGAACACAATAGCTGTTGCACTCCAAAACAACTCAAACGGATTAAAGAACTGGGGGTTACACCTTCAAGCAGTATCGGCTACATGTATGGCATCGGTGACCAGTATGCAGAGAACTTCGGTCCGGAACGGAGCCGGTGGCTCCATCCTCACAAGACAATGCAGGAGATGGGGATAATTGCCGGCGGTAATAACGACTGTCCCATTACTTTCTATAGTCCTTTCAAACAGATATACGCCGCTGTGACCCGGAAGACGGTGACCGGTCAGATCGTGAGCCCCGATGAAGCCATCAGCGTTATGGATGCCATCAGGGTTTACACATGGAACGGGGCATACCTGGCAAGAGAGGAGCATATAAAGGGTAGCATCGAGGCCGGGAAGCTGGCTGACATGATAGTACTCGACAGGGATATCCTATCGGTACCTACTGAGGAAATCAAAGATACTGAAGTGGTCACAACCATCGTCGATGGTAAAATAGTCTTCCAGAGGGATTAAGCACTTATCCGGGAAAACAATTAAGATGTAAATATACGGCAACGTTTGAGTCACAATGTAAGCTGTTGTGCAATTCACTCAGGACATCTATCTGTGCTTACCGTTTCTTACCTCACCCTTTTTAACGCACGGTTAATAGCCACCAGGTCAAACTTCTCCGGGTCATACCTTCGGCCAACCCATTCCAGTAGTTCATTATGGTCTTCATATTTTGGGTCTGCTAGCGCTTTCAGCAGATGCTCATATCCTGGAGGGCCGCCACAGTCT
>DUES01000202.1 GCA_011192055.1 Dehalococcoidia bacterium | reverse complement strand
TCAGGCAACGTGGAAGCATCGTGGGGGGCATCGATGATGGCGCGGCCGAGTTCTTCCAGCCTTTCCAGTTCATGTGTGCGCTCGGCTACCCGCTGCTCCAGTGTGCCGACCAGGTCTCGCAACTGGGCGGTCAGATTTTCTGTAGTTTCCCTCGATTGGGCAAGGTCTCTGACCATCTGGTTCATAGCACTGCCGAGCGTTGTCAGTTCGTCCGTGCCAGACATGGATGTTCTGGTGGTCAGGTCTCCCTTTGAGATAGCTTGGGTTGCCGAAACAAGACTCTTGATGGGTCGTGTGATACTACGGCTGATCCATATTCCACCTGCCATACCTGCTACCCAGGCTACCACAACCAGAATCAGCGCGATGACCAGCGCCTGATTTTGCTGAGATTGTGCTTCCTGGGCATGCTGAGAGATTACCCCCTCCTGCCGTTCTATGAAGCCAGTGAGACTGGCATGAAGATCACCTTTTATCTCGTTACCCTGCTTCTGCCACAGGAAGATCGCGGATTGAGGAAAGCCCTGCTCATGCAGTGTGATCTCCTCCTCAGCAATCTTCAGGAATTCATGGTGCAGCGTATTGATGTCAGAGAGGAGTTGCCTATTCTCCTGAGATTCAACCAGGCCTTCCAGTTCCGTTGCCGCCTCGGAATAATGGGACTGCCCGGTAGTGAACGGCTCCAGGAAGCTCTGGTCTCCGGAAAGCAAATAGCCGCGGACACCGTCGCTCTCCTGTTCCACGGCCACCTGTAGCTCCAGGGCATTGGTTAACAGAAGTTGGTCCTGTTCAGCTATCGAGGTCAGCTCCTGCCCTACGCCTCTAAGGTAGTAAATGGAGACGGCGGCGACTAATAGAGTCAAGAAGGCCGCAAAACCGAAGCCGAGAAGGATCCTTTGACCAATCTTGATATCAGGCCAGCGAGGCATGGTATCCTCCCACCTAACGTCCGTCCAAAAGCCGGTTCACCTCAGGCACAACCTCAGCCACTGCTTCCGAAGCGCTCCTCTCTCCCTTCCAGACCGGTCTGAAGGCTTCATCGAAAAGGCCCCCGACCTCCTGGCCACGTCTGAAGATTGGATTGGGGCGTCCAAGCTCCGTCTCTTCAAGAAAGACGGCTGCATTGTGAGGAGGTTGTTGCTTCAGGAAGATATTTGCCTGTCCCACGGACCTCCTGGCGGGCACGGCAATCCCCGATTCGGTGAAGATAGCTTGACCCTTAGGGCTTTCCAGCCACTTGAGGAAGGTCCAGGCAGCCTCTTTGTTCCTGGATCCAGCCGTTATCACGTAGCCCGCCCCGTCGGCGACATTGACTCTATGTTTGTTCTGGGGCAGGCAAACTATGTCCCATCTGAGGCCCGGTGTGTCAGCGAAGCCAGGTACCAGTGCATGATTGCCGAAGGCCATAGCCAGTGCCCCGCTCTGGAAAAGCTGCCCAATGCCGAGAGAGGTTCTTTGCACTTCGTATGGTGGAGTCACCCTGTCAACATTAGTCAGATCGGCAAGGAACTGGATTGCATCAATGGCTTCCGGGCTGTCAAGGAGTGTTTTAGTAGGTCCAAAGTCGTCATCATAGACTTCACCACCATTTTGCCATACCCACAGCCGCCACCACTTGTCCGGTTCATAGGCGAAGCCGTATTGCTTTGTCTCACCATTTTCCTTCTTGGTGAGTTTCATTGCCGTTTGGCGCAGGTCCTCCCAGCTCCAGCCACAGACCGGATAGGGCAGCCTGGCTTCATCGAAGAGTGGTTTATTGTAGAAGATAACCTTGGTGTCATTGTCGCGGGCGAGGCCGTAAAGCGAATCCTGGTGAGTCATTGCACGCAAAAGCCCCGGGTAAAAATCGGTGGTATCATAGTTGTCCCTTTGGATATATGGTTCCAGACTTTCCAGTAAACCTCTGCCGGCGTAGATTGGTATATCTTCCAGGAACATGACATCGGGAGGTGAATCACTGGCAAACAATTCTTCAACCTTGTCAAAATAGGTGGACCACGGTTCGTGCAGAATCTCCACCTTGATATCCGGGAAGTCAGCCTCAAAGACATCGATGACCCTCATATTCACATCGACTTCCCATGGGTCTCCCCAGAAGGACCAGGTTATGGTCACTGGCTGCCCGGTTTCTGGTGCAGGAGTTTCTTTGACCTCTGGCGTTGTCGCCGGGCCTTCTTCCCTCGCACAAGCTCCCAGTGAGAAAGCCAATGTAACAGCTAACAGGATAAGAGCTATATGTCTTATAACTTGCATAATCAAACTCGATACTCGTTTAACTTTGGTTTATACGAGGGTCAACGAGTCATATTCTGGTATCACCCGGCCACCGGCAGAAAGGTTGCCCCACGGCCTGCTTGTTTCCCCAATACTAATACATCTTCCTGATTGCAGGTACTGGCCAATCCCGGTTGCCGTGACACCTGCCAGGAGCAGGCATTACCATCGTTGCAGTCCCGATGTCTTTGTCGCCAAGTGTGTTGATAGTCTGGCTGACTCGGCTCTGGCCGGACCCATCCTCCTTACACCAGAGAGCTCTCCATCGCGGAGAGAATCTCGTCCTTCATCTCATCTACAGCCCTCCGGCCGGTCTCCAGGATTGATGGCACGTCATCCACGTCCCAGACCTGGATGTACTTATCGAAGGGAACCTGAATGATGACAATTTCATGATGGTGCAGGTCAACGGACAGAGATAGCTGGCTCCGGGTCAGGGCACGAACCCAAGTCTTCTGAACCGTATAGTAGCAGTCGATGAATCCCTGCGGGTCCTGCTCTAACTGCTCTTGCAGGACAACGACGATGATGACATCCATATTGCGCTTTACCGCTTCCATAACGGGTACATTGGAACTGAACGCGCCGTCAATGTACCATCGTCCATCAATGCATATCGGCGGCAGTATGGGAAACAGAGCCCCGGAAGCATAGACGGCATCGGAAACCAGGCCGGTGCTCAGGATAACACCGTCTCCGGTCTGGAAATCAGTCGCCTGCAGGATGGTCTCGGGGCGAAGTTGTTCGAGCCGAAGGTCACCATAAATCCGCTGGTACATGCGCCGGAAAGGGCTTGCTTTCAGTACTCCGGAAGACTTGTCAAAACGGCCGAACGGCAGTTTGGCGATACCCATTATGGAGCGGTAATTAATGTGGTGAAAGAGCTTCTTGTTCAGGTGCTCCGTGATCAGAGCGCGCATTTGCTCCGGCTCGTATCCGGCCCCCCAGACTGTGGCCATGATGCCACCGCCGCTGCAACCCACCAGCAGGTCAACCTCTATCCGGGCGTCACGGAGCAACTCGAAGAGAGGAATGGCGGCCAGACTCTTCAGTCCACCCCCTCCGATCACTACCCCCACCTTGGGACGGTTCTCAGCAGGTTTATGGCTGTCTGTGGTTCCCGTATCGCTCATTGGCCCTCTTGCCAGATCACCGGCTGACGGTACGGCTGGTCAGCATTGACCTGCCCCCATTAGTTTGTACCACTTCTTACGTCGTTGCCATACCTGAAATAGTCTCTGGTGCTGGCGGACGATAGTTTTTGGCACTACGCGGACGTACCTGATTATACTCCTGCCGCCACTGCTCAATCAATATCTTAGCTTCTTCAAGAATATCTTCATTAAGTTTAATAACGGCTTTCGCCTGGTCCAGTATGACCTCCTGGCGGCGTATAGTAATGTGGCAATCATATCATATCGACGTGTTTGAACCGAAACATGCAATGATCATTGCGGTTACGGTTCACAGACTGAGCGTTACCTTGAGTGGACGATATGGTAACCCACTCACAGAAGTAATAAAATAGGTTTTTGTCAGTAAATTCTATGAATCCATTGGTAGCATTGAGAATGTCTCTGGTGAGGGGTGGATTATGGATCGTGGTTTTTGACACCTGCAACACACCCCTTGGATAGGTTCGATTCTCACTCAGATCACATTGACCTGAATATTCAGATCAGCAGTTGATATTTTGGAATCATTTTAGCTATGTATTACGTATAATCCGTGCTATACTCCAAAAAAAGCATTAGAAATTGAGAAGCAGCGGTACACAGACTATGAGGTGCCATAATTGCATCAGGGCGGGCAGGGAGACGCCGATCGCTATTCCGGGTGGGCTGTCCTTCCTGTGGGAGATTGATTTATTTATGTCTGATGTATATAGTATGTCTAACAGAAGTGATGAAGCATGCTTATCCCTATCCCAGGTTTGAAAGGGAAATCTCAGGTGGAGTGCAGGTAGAATAGTGTTAATTGGATTGCTTTCAGACACCCATGTACGTATTTCCGGCCATAATGTCAGCCTCAGTACTCTAACTTCATCGGAACTCCCGCTCCAGATTAGAGAGGCCTTCAGAGGTGTTGACCTTATCCTTCACGCCGGGGACGTTTACAGCCTTCCCATACTGGACCAATTGGAGACCATAGCGCCGGTACTGGCGACCGAAGGCGATGACGACCCCTTCGAAACAACAATCGACAGGCGTGTGAAACACACCCAGACAATCACGGTAGAAGGTGTTACTATCTGGATGTCACATTATGGAGAATGGGAGGACGCCAGGAAGAAACCCCCGGATATCATTGTTTACGGCCACACTCATCGCAGCAAGCTGGAAGACCACAATGGTACAATACGAATAAATCCGGGTAGCCCGACTTTCCCGCGTTATGATTATATACTGGGCACCGTGGGCTTCATTAGTATCAAGTCAGGCAAGGCCGAGACACGAATCATGCAACTTGAAGGTGAGATTGGCGGATTCCCCAACTATGCCAAGTGATGATCCTGCGTGCAGTTCGCAGACGTTGAGATACCGGTTAATCCAGAATTAATCTGATATTTCGGATAAATTAAACAAGATAGAGAAAGGGAATGTCAGGTTAAGTCCGGACCACCTTGGTTATATACCAAGCTCTATCACGAGAGTCTGCTGCTGCTGGTGTTTTCCGGACAACCAGGTCAACCCCTTGCGCTTGTGAGCACCGGTACTGCTTTGGTCGGTGACTCTTACCACGTCAGGCATCTCCCGCAGCATATCGGGCAGTGCCAGGGGTTCACTCAGTGACAGCTTCAGATTGTTTCCGTCTTCGCAAGAGTATGACTCCCACAGGATCTGCACGCCTGGTGTCTCAAGAATTCGCTGTCTCAGGTGTAGCGACCACGATGTCGGAACTCCTTCCGGGAGTACCAGTGTCACGTCGCCACTGTAAAGAGCAGAGCCCTTCTCATCCGGTTTGCCATCGGCTGCCCTGGCATGTGTATGCTTCTCCTTATCACCCTCTGGACCGGCCGTGACGGCAGAAAGCTCCTGCTCTTCATCACCCTTTGTATCATCAGCCTGGTTGGCAAGTTCCTGCGCTGCCTCGCCTTGTGGATAACTCCCATCCTCAACTTGCAGGTCATTCTCAGTCTCGCTCTGCGAAACAGCCGTGGTGTCGGCAGGTTCCTCGCCTTCAGTGCTGGCAGAGTTGTCCCGGATTGTAGCCTCGAGCAATTTCTCACTCTCCCGCAGCTTTTCCCAGCTTTCGTAAAGACCGCTCAAGTCGGGACTACTGTCCATCTGGACCTGAGTTTCCTCTTTCTCCCCGGCTGTAATATCTTCACTGTCACCGGCTTCGGGTACCGATACACCCTCCTCAGGCTGTTTGATATCCGTGCTTGATTGACCCAACCGGGCCACAACCTCAGCCTGCGCATTCTCTTCCATCTCGGTAATGATCCTGGCCGCTGTTTCCCTGGTCCTTTCAAAGGCATCCCTGATATCTTCGAGTACAGCAGAGTGGATAGTGTCAAGGGAGGTACGGCAGATATTCGTTACCCGTTCGACGGTCTCAGCCGCGTGCAGTTTTGCATCCTCCATTATCTGAGCTTTCTCCTGCCGGGTTTCAGCCTCCGCCTGTGCTCTAGCATTCTCCGCCAGCCGCTTAACTCGAGCTACCGACTCATCCATCGTTTTTGCTACTGCTTGTATCGCGGAGAACTGCTCCAACTGTTTGAAGATAGCATCAGTTGAGCTACTGGCATTCCGGATGTAATCGGCAACTTCCTCCGGGTCAAGACCGTTCTGAACGATACGGAATTCCCTTCCAAACAACTCCACGTGGCCCTGCTCCGCCAGTTCCTGTGGCTTTAACTCGTCTATGGAGTCGGTCTTTTCCTTGTCGGCTAACTTCCCATTAATCATAATCGTATTCCAGGCTCTAGATATCGGCTGATTAATCCCAAGAAGGGCAAACCTGTAAGCTTCTAGTACCCGTAACCACCTGCCTTATAATATTACGTAATATTCCCGGATGTGCCGGCGGCGTCGTAATAGTACCAACGCCGTCCGGCCGTATTCCGTTGGCCCTCCGGTCTGGTAGTTCCCACATCTTCCCGACACCCTCGTGCAACTGAATGCATTTTCCTACTCTCAGCGTAGCACACCCCCGGTGCTTGTCAATGAGACTTTGGTCACTTCCGGCCGAGTAAGAAAGTACCTTCCATTCGGGTTAGCACCAGGCCACTCTGTTCGGTGTTTAATATCTCCGGCCTGCCCTTCTTTCCAGTACCTCGACACAGAAGCCTGTATCCAATGTGTTGGACAGTCACCAGGAAAGTACATACCGGCTGTAACAGTCAATGATGGATACCAGATAGATAGGGAACCGTGCCCTGGGAATACAGGAGATGTCCGTTACCCGGTTCTTACTGTAATTCTCTCAAAGAAGCCGGTCTGATTTTTCGGTATATCTGATCTGGCGGACAGGGCTGTCCGTCTCGTTGCAGAAGGCGTGATATCCGGATGCCGAATAGTTGCTCGTTTTCTTCAAGATAAGGTTTGATAATTGTCCAGTCATTTTCAACAAAATCGGTAAACTTGCCGCCATTCAGTTGGTCTTCGGAGACCTTACCATAAATATCTCGTATGTAAATGGCGCCGCCGGATGCCAAAGAGAATAAATTTCCTCCCGGGTAAGGCGTATCCAGCTCAATAATATTACCATCATCGTCGCTGGTTATACCGTTTAGTATAACAAAACCGCCTCCGGATAACGGGTCTCCTGCCATAAATGACTCGGCAAGGTAGTCAAGACAGGTCCCATTAATAACCACCCGCGGTTTACCGACTGCGTTAATCAAGGGACGTCCTGCTGCATTTCCCCGCACAAATACCTGTCCTCCCTTTGCAGCATACATAAAGGCCTGCCCGACGTCGCCGTGGACAACGAGTTTACCTTCCTTCATTATCTGGGCTAATTGGTCCTGACCATTACCATGGACAATAATCTCCGCACCGTCAATGCCGGAACTCAGGTAATCACCGGATGAACCGAATACATCGATACGCACGTCATGTGATTGAGGCCCGAATCCGTTCCCAATGAAACGGTGGCCTTTAGTATTGATAATAATAAACTTACGGAAACCTCTCAGAGACAACCGTACTATTTCACTGGCAAGGGAGCGTTCCCCTTCAGGAGGGAATGGGCGTGCGTTGATTATTATTGTCTGATTAGTATTTATAGGCTCCGAAGGTCCCTCACCGTTGATAAAATACGTATAGCCTTCTGAAGGTGATTGTCTGATGGATTCACAGACAGATACCAGAGTCTTTTCATAGAGTGAAACAAGACTGCTGCGCCGTAAGTTACCGGTCGGGTACCTCCAGTCTATCAAGAGTTTCAGGGTCTCAATGGTACGAGTGCGTTCGACATCAGAATCAATATATTCCTCCAGCTTCGACAGGAAGGTAATAACACCGCCGTATTCACATTCTGTGAGTTGACTCACTAATGTGTTGAAAAGACCGTGGGCGGAAATATCATTTCCCTTTACTTCGGGGAAATCCGAAACGCAGTTTCCGGTCCGGTTATCGGGCAGATATGGTTTTCTATTGTTATCGAATGAAATTTCTTGTCCGAATTTGTTTGTACAAACAAGCTTTGTCTGTTCTCCATCAGGTTGAACGGTAAAGATAAATGCGCCGCCATCAGTGTGGCTGCCGCCACGTGCATTCCAGTATTGGTCAGCATGTGTCCAGAATCGCGTATCTTCTGCTGCAAGACTCTCCAGGGCAGCATCAATACCCTGCTTTTCAGAGGCAGCAAACCCGACGGAAACCGGGCCTTGCTGAAGAGCGAAGACCTGAGGCCGTAGCATACTCGTATCTGTAATACCGATAAGCCGAAATTTCTGCTCAAGTTGTGCGGACTGTGCAATCAGGAAGAACCAGGGCCCGTCAGGTGAACCGTGGATATGCACTGATTGGAGTAACTTATATATCTTCTGTTTCTCCGCAGGAAGCTGGGTAAAGTCCCGTTCCATGGTTGGGGCCAGAGATTCAATGATATATTCAAGGGGATACCCGTACGTCCTGTGAAGCAGGTCAACCACCAGAGCGGCGACTTCAGTATCAGTCTGAAAGAGAGGATGAATATTTCGTTGGGCAAGGTACTCGGATATTGACGCGTAGTTGGCAAAATCCCCATTGTGCACCAGCGCCTCATGCATTCCGACGTATGGATGCGCTCCACCCGGATGCCATACTCTCCCTTTGGTTGGGTAGCGGTGATGTCCAATCCAGATATGGGCATGCAAATCCTCAAGTTGGTAATACTGGACAACGTCGTCGCCATACCCAACCATTTTGAGCACAAACATGTTCTTTCCATGTGAGAGTACGAAAGCTTTGCTATCGTTGTTTGAAGCATAGAATTCATAGTTCAGCCGGTAGGTATTCTGGTAGACGATTTCGTCTTCAATACTCTGTAACGTTGCTGGAATACCCTTACTGATATCCAGTGCGTTCTCTTTTTGAAACTCCTGAACAGCCTTTGCCTTCACTCTCACGAAGTACATACAGACTTCCGGCGGTTTCACATCAATGCCCCGTATGCTGCTGAAATCATCGATACTCGGTACAGGGCGGATATAATCAACGTCAAAGATAGGTTCAATATATTTACGTTCAAGCTCCCGGCGGCTGCTTGAATCGAGGTAGGCAATAGTCAGGATATAATCTCTTTCCAGCACTTCCCGGCCAATGCCAAGCTCTTCCGGTACGAGACCGACGGCTGCGATACCGCCTCCTTTACCATTGCCCCGGTTCCGCATCTGAATCAGCGACTGCAGAAGATGAAAGCCTCGTATCTTTTCACTGCAGGCGATACCGATGACACCGCAACCCCCCTCGGCCTCTTTATTGAGAGTCAGGAGCTGTGTTTCCGAGCCGATCATTGGCTTTCTGGAATTTATCAGTTTTCCGACAAGTCCGGGCTCTGTCATTCGTTAATCGTCCTTATCGCCGGTATAGACCAGCAGGTCTGGCCTTCCACGTAACTGGCGGATACTCGTCAGACCAAGCCGCCGTAATATATCACGCAATTGCCACTGTATGGACCGGTAGAGGTTGCTGATACGCATTGCTCCCCATTCAGGGTCAATAAATGTCGAAAGGACTTCATCAGTGGTGGTGATACCAACCGGGCAGCCTTTGCCACCTTCACAATTCCCGCAGCGGCTGCAGCCGATAGCTATAAGCTCAGCAGTACCCAGTACGCAACCATCTGCACCTAATGCAATTGCCTTGGCGATATCGTAGGCCGTCCTTACCCCGCCGCTTGCCAGAACAACAAGCTCGTCGCGAATTCCTTCTGCCAAAAGATAACGGTGGACAATTGGAATAGCGAGTTCAACAGGCATTGCAATATTCTTTTTCGCAATCTGAGGAGCGGCACCGGTGCCACCATATGACCCGTCAATCTGAAGGATATTGGCTCCGGCATAGTAACTGCCAACACTCACCATATCGATGTCAGTCGGGGTAGATACTTTTACGCATACCAGTGCCTCAGGATTAATTGCCTTTATCCAGTCAATATGTTTCTTGTGGTCTTCAACTGAATATACCGAGTGGAAGGGAAAAGGAGAAAATAAACTTATCCAGGGTACCGTTTCCCTCATGCGGGCAACCGACTCTGTAGCTTTATCCCCGAGCAGGTGTCCGCCTAATCCCGGTTTTGCTCCCTGGGCATATTTGAATTCGATAATACGTGAGTACTGAATCGTCTGTTCACGTACGCCAAACATCCCTGTGGCTATCTGGGTTATCAAATTGTCTTTATAAGGCACCATGGATTCAGGATAGCCACCTTCGCCTGTCGAGATGAAAGTACCCCATTCTGCAGCCGCTCTAACCCGCGATTGCATCACCTGCTCGCTGATGGAGCCATAGGACATCCCGCCACCGTAGAAGGGTATGGGGATATTTATCCGGGGACCATAGGGCCTGCCGTTCAGTGGTATGGATGTGTCAATCTCCGTATCTTCAGGCACCCACATATTTTTATCAATGAAGTTGAAATCCAGGACGTCAAATCCGCCTCCGGAGTTACCTGTACGGTATTCCAGGCCGTTTGTGGGGGGGCTGCCGGTATCGGCCTGTATTCGACCGGAAAGGATTAAGTCGGCCGTCCAGCGGTAGTCACCCAGGGCCGGCATTTTACCGTATTTCATCTCCGATGATGTACGAAAGCCCTGTCGTAAGAATTTCGTATGTTTTTCCGTAATCAGCCGGAGGATTTCTTCTTCACTTCTTGGCATAACCTGTTACGTCCTTAAATGCCTCATACTCCAGGTCTTTCTGGAACATGGCCCGCCCCATCTCTCCTCTAAGCCGGCGGACTTCCCGCAGCCCCATCGCTCCCAGTATCTCGAGCATCTGGTCCCGCCACGAACCAAGGAGATTCTTGATTCTTTGCACTCCCCAGTCTACCGGTATGCCCCTGGAAAAGCGTAGCTGGGAGGTTTCCCGGTTAATGCATTCGCCAATCATTTTCGCCTGCAAGGCGACAGGAATAACTATATCCAGTGCCACGGCGTCCAATCCGCAGAGGATTGCTTTGGGTACATGTTCGGCGGCAATAATACCACCACTTCCCAGCAGGGTTACTTCGTCACGCTTGCCAATATCCACGAAGGTTTTGTGGGCCTTGCGGATAAGGTCAAGAATAAACTCACCGGAGTCGTTGTGACCGTGATAGTCAACCGTAAGATGAAATAAACGTACACCGGCCTGATAGTATCGAAGGAGTTTCTCCTGAAATGTATCGTTTGCGGGAAGGCGCAGGCAGAGCAGACTGTTCGGGAACTGTGATTTGAGGGTTGCAGAGAAGGCATCGTCCCAATCGGTCAATTCAATCATTCGGGGTTCTCTGGTAAGTTTAAGCAGTTCGTTCCGGTCTGTTTTCGTCGCAAGGGGTACTATATGGTCGCCTGCAAATCCAAATTCGTTGATTTGGCCAACAGGAATTATCGCGAGAGTTTCAGTTTCCTCCGCTGCGCGGGCCGTAATTTGGAATAATCTCTTTGATGCGAGTGCAGCAGGAGGGATATCCAG
The DNA here is from genome assembly GCA_011192055.1 of Dehalococcoidia bacterium. The sequence continues at coordinate 435 of DUES01000202.1, read as the reverse complement.
CAGCATTGGTATGGGATTGCTGATAATGTTCAGTTCGTTGTAGTCCGGTACTCCCTGGTTATCGAATGAGACAAATAATGGTTTATGACCGATATCGACTACCGTGGAAATAAATTCTCTCCCATGGATTCCGTCCCGGGTCGGGCGTACGATTTCAGACATGTCGGTCCACATACCGTCCCAACCCTTTCCTCCGAACTTCCCCTTGTAACCGGCACCTTTAACCGGAATCTTGCCGGTCTGTGATTCATAGTGAATAGCATCAGCATGTTCCGCGGTAAGATAAGAATCCCCCAATTTCCAGAACTTGGGGTTGTGATGAACCGTAACCCAGTCAGGATGTTCGGTGGTACACCGCATACACCCTACACAGGTATCGTAGCGAGGGGCCATACCACCTACAGGTCTGCCATAGACTCCATAAATGCAAGGGCG
>DUES01000201.1 GCA_011192055.1 Dehalococcoidia bacterium | reverse complement strand
CCCCAGTGAACGGCGGCCGTAACTATAACGGTCCTAAGGTAGCGAAATCCCTTGTCGGGTAAGTTCCGACCCGCACGAATGGTGTAACGACTTGGGCGCTGTCTCAACGAGGGACTCGGCGAAATTGAAATACCTGTGCAGATGCAGGTTACCCGCGACAGGACAAAAAGACCCCGTGGAGCTTTACTATAGCTTGGCACTGGGTCTGGGCTTAGCATGTGTAGTATAGGTGGGAGGCTGTGAAGCCGGGGCGCCAGCTTCGGCAGAGCCATCATTGAAATACCACTCTTGGTGAGTTTAGGCTCTAACCCCAGATCAAGCTGGGGGACAGTGTCTGGTGGGTAGTTTGACTGGGGCGGTCGCCTCCTAAATTGTAACGGAGGCGCCCAAAGGTCCCCTCAGAGTGGATGGAAATCACTCATAGAGTGCATTGGCATAAGGGGGCTTGACTGTGAGACATACAAGTCGAGCAGGGACGAAAGTCGGGCAAAGTGATCCTACGGCTCCGAGTGGAAGGGCCGTGGCTTAACGGACAAAAGCTACCCCGGGGATAACAGGCTTATCCTGCCCAAGAGTTCACATCGCCGGCAGGGTTTGGCACCTCGATGTCGGCTCGTCTCATCCTGGGGCTGAAGCAGGTCCCAAGGGTTGGGCTGTTCGCCCATTAAAGAGGTACGCGAGCTGGGTTCAGACCGTCGTGAGACAGGTCGGTCTCTATCCGTCGTGGGCGTCCGGAGATTTGAGGGGAGCTCTCTCTAGTACGAGAGGATCGAGAGGGACAGACCTCTGGTGTTCCAGTTGTCCCGCCAGGGGCACCGCTGGGTAGCTACGTCTGGTTCGGATAAGCGCTGAAAGCATCTAAGTGCGAAGCCGGCCCCAAGATAAGATCTCCCATCCCGGTATTTTACCGGGAGTAAGACCGCAAGAAGATTACTTGTTTGATAGGCGGCACGTGTAAGGGTAGTAATATCTTTAGCTAAGCCGTACTAATGGTCGAGGGCTTGGCCTGCTTCAGAGTTGGTATTAGTTAATAACAGAAATCTATGGTGGTTTGCGCTGCCATAGATTTTTTATTTGTGGGGGTTGTTACCGCTGGTGTCATTGCGAGCGAAGCGAAGCAATCTCCATAAATAAGCTTATCTCTTTAGATTGCTTCGTCACTGACGTTCCTCGCAATGACATTTTAAGGTGGTAGTGACCTATCCCCATGACTTCCTATCCTTGGGGATTGATGAATGTTAGTAGGGCTTGGCCTGCTTCAGAGTTGGTATTAGTTAATAACAGAAATCCACGGTTCAGGTTGTCCGGCCGTGGATATTTTATTTGGGGGGTGCTGTCGCAGGTGTCATTGCGAGCGGAGCGAAGCAATCCCTACTTTTCTATTTTACTTGCCGTTGCGAGCCCTATGAAATCGAAGCGACGCAATCTTATATTAGTGCCGGAAAGCAAGGGGGGCACCCCCTTGTACCCCCGTTCCAAAGGGGCTCCGCTCCCTCTGGACACCCCAAAACGGTGTGAGGGGCAGTCTGGAGTAGAGGTTATTTGCACCTTAAAATGAGATGCACGTTATCAGGGCAATATAGTACCTCGTCTTACCATTGTTTTTCAGTAGTTTAGACCAGTACCAGTCATTGCGAGTCAGGGACTAAGAAATCTTGCTATTGTTGTTGTCATTGCGAGTTCCTATGAAATCGGAGCGAAGCAATCTTTATATTAGTGCCGGAAAACAAGGGGGACACCCCCTTAGGCCCCCGTTCCAAAGGGGTTCCTCGCCCCTTCTGAGGGGCGCTCCCTCTGGACTCCCCAAAACGGTGTGAAGGACAATTTATCAGCAGGAGTTGTTTGCACCTTAGGGAGTGCCGTACTATTCTGGTAGGAGCCTGGAAGGCAAATACAAGCAGAGAGTATAAGAGGGGGAATGGAGCAGATACAAATAGAGATTGCTTCGATGAGCTTGTTCTGAACGCCATGAGATTCTTCACTACGCTCAGAGTTTCGGCTCCTCGCAATGGCAGGACGGGCAGGAGTCGTTTGCACCTTGAAAGATACCGCGCTTCCAAGTTGTGAATTCCTGGTCTTGTCCGGTAACCAGACGGTTTAAGAGATTATGCAGAAGTACAGTGCATAACATCCTTAACAATGGTAAGTCGTATCATTGTACTATTTGCCCCGCAGCTTATTGTGTGCTAGAATAACACTAATGGGCAATGATAGCGACCTCAAAGGGTTGTTGCCAACGCCGAATTTAACTGTATAATAGTTGTTGGAGAGAGTAATAGCTTCCTGGTGGTCTTAGCGAAGTGGCACCACCCGTTCCCATCCCGAACACGGCAGTGAAACGCTTCAGCGCAGACGATACTGAGGGGGCAACTCCTTGTGGAAAATATGTCACTGCCAGGAAGCTTATATCTCCTCCTATCCTATTCCTTGAACTGAATGTAGTCGAGAGGCGGCCACAGGGAGGCGACTATGGCGAGCCGATTTGAGAAGTTCTCGGAACGAGCCCGTAGAGTACTGACACTCGCCCAGGAAGAAGCTCAACATCTCAACCACAGCTATATCGGCACCGAGCATATCCTGCTTGGTCTGTTACGTGAAGAAGAAGGGGTTGCAGCTAAGGTTCTTACTAACCTGAATGTCGGACTGGGCAAGGTACGTTCCGGAGTTGAATTTATCATCGGGCACGGTGACAAACCGTCTACCGGTGATATTGGTCTTACACCCAGGGCTAAACGGGTCATTGAGCTTGCTATCGACGAAGCAAGAAACCTGGGGCACAACTATATCGGTACAGAGCACCTGCTTCTAGGGCTCCTGCACGAAGGTGGCGGCGTAGCGGCCGGTGTGCTTGACAGCTTTGGAATCACGCTGGAGCAGGTACGCACGGAAACAACCCGTATCCTGAGTCAGAATGCCCCCAAGACTCGGGGGGGCGCTCGCGGGCAGAGTCGTACACCCGCTCTGGACCAGCTTAGCGTGGACCTTACCGCAGCGGCGCGTGCCGGCAGACTGGACCCGGTTATCGGCCGGGCTCGAGAGATTGAGCGCGTAATCCAGATTCTGAGCCGGCGGACCAAGAATAACCCGGCACTGATTGGAGAACCCGGCGTGGGCAAGACGGCAATAGTCGAAGGCTTAGCCCACAGGATTACCTCCGGTGATGTCCCGGAGACACTGGAAGGTAAGCGACTGGTAACACTGGATATGGCCGCCGTGGTTGCCGGTACCAAGTACCGGGGTGAATTTGAAGAGCGGCTGAAGAAGATTATCGAAGAGATAAAGACGGCGGGTAATTGCGTCCTCTTTGTCGATGAGTTCCATACAATCGTCGGCGCCGGTGCTGCCGAAGGGGCAGTCGATGCTGCCAGTATCCTCAAACCTTCACTGGCAAGGGGACAACTGCAGGTTATTGGCGCTACCACCCTGGACGACTACCGCAAACATGTTGAGCGTGACGCTGCCCTGGAAAGACGGTTCCAACCGATACTGGTTGAGGAGCCTACCGTTGAAGAAACGATGGATATCCTCCGCGGCATCAGGGAGCGCTACGAAGAGCATCACAAATTAACGATTAGTGACGAAGCCCTGACTGCAGCCGGGACCCTGGCTTCCAGGTACATACCGGACCGCTTCCTGCCTGATAAAGCTATTGACCTTATCGATGAATCGTCTTCACGGGTAAGAATCCAGCGCCGGAGCACGCCGATAACGCTGAAAGAGGCAAGACAGCTTCTGGAAAGCGTGCGTAAAGAGAAAGAATCAGCCCTGGCGGCACAACAATATGACTATGCCGCAGAGAAGCGGCAACAGGAACTCCAGGTTGAAGAGAAGATAAAGGGCCTGGAGAAGGAATGGCAGACTGAACAGGAGCAGGAAAAACCGGTAGTGACCGCCGAGGATATTGCCGAGGTAGTCAGCATGTGGACCGGTATCCCGGTAACGCAGCTTGGCGGTGACGAGACTGCCCGGCTACTCAATATGGAGTCGGTTCTCCACGATCGCATTGTCGGCCAGGACGAGGCTATTGACACCATTTCCAAGGCAGTACGGCGAGCCCGGGCCGGCCTGAAAGACCCGAGGCACCCGATTGGTAACTTCATCTTCCTCGGTCCGACAGGTGTCGGTAAGACGGAACTGGTCAGAGCCCTTTCCGAGTTTATGTTCGGCAGTGAGGACTCCCTGATTCGACTTGATATGTCCGAGTACATGGAGAAACATACCGTGTCCCGCATGGTGGGAGCCCCGCCGGGATACGTGGGCTACGACGAAGGCGGCCAGTTAACCGAGGCCGTGCGGCGTAAATCTTACTGCTGCATACTGCTGGACGAGATAGAAAAAGCTCATCCGGATGTTTTTAATATCCTGCTGCAGATATTCGATGACGGTCACCTGACAGATGCCAAAGGCCGGCGGGTTGATTTCCGCAACAGCATTATTGTCATGACCAGTAATATCGGGGCAGAGGTAATTCGCAAGGGTGGTGCAATTGGATTTACGTCCCGTTCAGATGAACAGAAAGCCAGGCAGGAGTCCTATGACAAGATGAAGGAGAAGCTGCTTGGCGAGGTCAAGAAGACCTTCCGGCCGGAATTCCTGAACCGGATTGACGGCATGGTGGTGTTCCATGCGCTGAGCAAGGAGCATATCCGTAATATTGTTGACCTGATGCTCAAGACGATTATTACCCAGCTGACCGAGAAGGAAATCAAGCTCGAAGTAACAGATGCTGCTAAAGACCTCCTGGGTGAGAAAGGGTATGACGAAGTATTCGGTGCGAGACCGCTACGCAGGACAATACAGGACCTGGTAACCGATACACTGTCTGAAGACCTGCTGCGGAGCAAGTTCCGTGCGGGAGATACTGTTATGGTGGACGTGGAGGATGGAGAGATTGTTATCAGACCCATCGCTGTTGGTGCGCTGATCGGGGATGATGAAGCCTAAAACCGGTTAAAATTTAGATATGAGAAAGGGCGATGAAACTCAGGCAATGGGTTGAAGCGCCCTTTTCTTATGTACCGGAAAGGTACGGCTTCATGGTATAGTAGTAATCGGCAGGTTAAGGCCAGACAGTTTGCTTATAATTATAGATTTCGCACATGAAGAGAAAGGAGTCTGAAATTGGCCCAGGAAATCGTGGAAGCCCCTATTACGGGTACTGTTATCAGTATTGAGGTCAATGTCGGGGACAAGGTAGAAGAGGGCGATGTTCTTCTCTATATCGAGTCCATGAAAATGGAAAATCCTATTATGGCCCCGTTGGATGGCACGGTTGCGGAAATCAAGGTTGAAGCACAGCAGGTAGTTGAGACGGGTAATCACCTGGCTACATTGGAATATTAAAAAAACTATCTCTTACTTCATGATACCTGTGGGATTAACCCGGGGAGAAAGTGAATGATTGATTGGGGTCTGGTGGCCAAGGTTGCCGGCGGCGGCTTTGGGGTGACTTTGCTTGTTCTGGTACTTCTGTCTATCTCAGTGTGGGTCACCGGACTGGTGATGCGGGAACCTGAATCAGCGAAAAAAGAGACAAAATAGTTGTTTGGCTTATATGAGAGTGCTTTTGGTGCRCTAACCTGGGGCAATATTGTGATGCTCCTTATTGCGGGGCTCCTTATCTATCTCGGCATTGCCAGRAAGATGGAGCCTCTTTTACTTGTACCAATCGGTTTTGGGGTACTCCTTATCAATCTGCCAATGGGCGGACTGATGGARTTTGCYGATGGCGAGCCGGTCGGCCTTCTCGCCCGGGTGTTTCGCGGCGGAATTACTACAGARMTGATACCTGCGTTTATYTTTCTTGGYCTGGGGGCTATGACCGATTTCGGKCCGCTGRTTTCAAACCCGAARACCCTCATCCTCGGTGCCGGAGCCCAGTTYGGTGTCTTTTTTGCTTTCCTGGTAGCATTGCTGATGGGCAATGCGTTCCCTGAATTWTTGGATATCGGTATCAAGGAAGCAGCCGCAATCGGTATCATCGGTGGGGCTGACGGTCCGACAACCGTTTTCCTGACCAATAAACTCGCTCCTGACCTTATCGGGGTTACGGCGGTGGCAGCCTATACCTACATGGCTCTGGTACCCATCATCCTGCCTCCCATAATCCGGCTGCTAACCACGAAAAAAGAACGGGCTATCTATATGAAGCCCCTCATGAAAAAGGTGTCAAAGCGGCAGAAGCTCCTTTTCCCGATAATTACCGCTGTTATCATTATTCTGCTGGTGCCAAGGTCGGCACCGCTGGTGGGCATGTTCATGTTTGGTAATCTTCTCGCGGTGTCCGGAGTGACCGACCGTCTGGCGGATACTGCCGCCAACGCTTTCATGAATGTACTGACAATCCTGCTCGGTCTGAGTATTGGCGCTTTCATGAGTGCCGATACCTTCCTCCGGCTTGACAGCCTGGCGGTACTCGGACTGGGTGTGGTGGCTTTTGCCACTTCAACTGTTGCCGGGGTGCTGCTGGCCAAGCTCATGAATGTTTTCTTCAAGGAGAAGATTAACCCGATGATAGGTGCTGCGGGGCTTTCCGCAGTCCCGATGGCATCCCGCGTGGTGCAGAGAATGGGCCAGCAGGCAAATCCCCGTAACTTCCTGCTGATGCACGCCATGGGCCCGAATATCGCCGGTGTGATAGGTACCGCCGTTGCTGCCGGAGTATTTCTCGGGATACTGGGGTAGAACCGGGCAGCAGACTGGTTCTCTGGCTGGTATATCCCCGTCACTCTTTCCTTACTGACCTGACTATTATCAAATACGTCTGATAACTGGTAATATACGTCAGGTGCTGATTCTGGTTAAATGAACCCGCGAGATGCTGGCTTAATGTATGACGCGGATGTAAGAAAAATCGCCGGTGATAGTGAATTAAGGAACAGCGCACGCATTGTCAGGAATGCATTCAGGACGGTGGCGCTGGAATTCGGTCTTACCCGCATAAACTGTCCTGCTCATCCCTCATTTCTAACCATAGAGCATCTCAGGCGACTGAAGGAAAAGGGACTGGCATTTTTCGGGCTGTTTCTGCGTGAAGTACAGGTGGGACTTGTTGCCGTGGAGAAGGCAGACGAATCGCTGTATTACATGGAAAAGCTGGCCGTCCTTCCGGTGCACCGCCATCAAGGCTATGGTAAAATTCTGGTAGAGCATGCTCTTGATTACGCACAAAGAGCCGGAGCCGGCAGGGTTTCGATAGGCATCATCAATGAGCAGGCTGTCCTGAAAGACTGGTACCGGGATATTGGTTTCGTACAGACCGGCACCAGGACATTTACTCACCTGCCCTTCACGGTATGCTTCATGGAAAAGCTGGTCAGGTAACAGGCTGCGGTCTTCCGCTTGCCTAATTCTGCGAAATCCGTTAAAGTCCGAGCATGGATAAATCACGAAATAGAACAGTTTTTATCTGCCAGCAATGCGGTCACGAGGAGTTGAAGTGGTTGGGGCGCTGTCCCGGCTGCCAGGAATGGAACAGCTTCGTGGAAATGGCCGCAACTCCCGCTGCTTCTTCCGTCAGACGGCCGTCCACAGGTAATGCGCCCCGGGAATTGTCCCAGATAGCAATTGATACCGAGGAGCGGTTCCCGGTACCTGTCGGGGAGTTTAACCGCGTACTGGGTGGTGGTATAGTGCCGGGCTCCCTGATGCTGATTAGCGGTGAGCCGGGCATTGGTAAATCCACACTGATGCTGCAGGCGGCTGCCCTGATAGCCGGAGTGCGGGGAAAGGTAGTCTACGTCACCGGCGAGGAGACACTGCGCCAGACCAAGTTGCGTTCTCAGCGCCTTGGAATACCGGGTGACGGTCTCTTCCTCCTGGCGGAAACGGACCTGGGGACTATTCTCGGGCAGGCGGAGCAATTGCAGCCCGGCCTCGTGGTTATTGATTCTATACAGACCACATATCTGGCGGAAGAGGATGCCGCGCCGGGCAGCATCACGCAGGTAAGGCAGTGCACGCTGAGATTAATGCAGTGGGCCAAGTCCAGCGGCGTACCCGTACTCATCACGGGACACGTGACCAAGGAAGGCGCTATTGCCGGGCCGCGGGTGCTGGAGCACATAGTCGATGTTGTCCTTTACCTTGAAGGTGAGCGTTTCAGCGCCTACCGCCTGTTGCGTTGTGTTAAAAACCGGTTCGGGTCGACCAACGAAATCGGGGTCTTCGAAATGAAGGGAAATGGCCTTGTGGAGGTGGAAAACCCGTCGCTGGCATTCCTGTCGCAGCGGGGCGGGGAGTCGATAGGCTCAGTAGTAGTACCGGTGCTCGAAGGCAGCCGGCCATTACTGGTGGAAGTCCAGGCCCTAACCAATACGACCAGTTTCGGTATGCCGCGGCGCACTGCGAACGGAGTCGATTTCAACCGGGTATTGCTGGTAACGGCTGTCCTGAGCAAGCGGCTTGGCCTGAAACTGGGGAACCAGGACATCATGGTGAATGTAACCGGTGGACTGAAAATCGGTGAACCGGCAGCGGACCTGGGGATTGCCCTGGCGATTGCTTCCAGCTTCCGTGATGCCACCATTGACCCCGGGACAGCCGTAGTCGGAGAAGTGGGTCTGAGCGGTGAACTGAGAACGGTCCCGCAACTGGAGCGGCGGATTGGCGAGGTTGCCCGACTTGGCTTCAAGAGATGCCTGGTGCCGAAATCAGGTAGCACAAACATCCCGGCGCCGGGCGGTATCCAGATTTTACCGGTGAGCAGCCTGCGAGAGGCGGTGAGTGTGGGGATGCTTAAGGAGAAACGTTCCTCTAAAGAGGGTGTATAGTAATTGTCTGGAACAGGAGGAGTATCATGCCGAGCGAAGAGCTTGAAAAAATACTGGAACTGATGAAGTCACAGAAAGCTGAGAAAGGTCTTACATTACTGCAACAACGTGCTGGATTTGAAGCTGCACCCCGTTTCCCGCTGGCTGAAGATGTTACCTGTGAAGAAGTGGATGCGGGTGGAGTTCCCGGGGAGTGGATAACGGTTCCCGGAGCAGCGACCGGGCGGGTCCTTATTTACCTCCACGGCGGTGGCTACGCGCTGGGCTCGGTCAACACGCACCGCGAAATGATATCCCGGCTGGCACGGGCGGCAGGCGTACGTGCTCTGGCCATCAACTACCGGTTAGCACCTGAGAATCCGTGTCCTGCAGCCGTCGAAGATTCCGTGAAGGCGTACCGTTGGTTGCTCGCCAGTGGGATAAGTTCAGCCCACGTGGTTATTGCCGGAGACTCAGCGGGAGGCGGACTGACCGTGGCTAGTATGATAGCACTGCGAGATGCCGAAGATCCTCTGCCCGCTGCCGGCGTCTGTATCTCCCCGTGGACTGACATGGAGTGCATCGGGGAGTCGTTGCTTGCCAGCATTGAAGGTGGGGGAATGATAGAACTGGACGGCATCCGGCAGATGGCGAATGCCTATCTTGGTGGTGCGGACGCACGGACTCCGCTGGCCTCGCCGATTCATGCCGACCTGACAGGACTGCCGCCGTTACTGATACAGGTGGGCGGTGCCGAAGAGCTTTACAGTGACGCCACCCGGCTTGCCGGGAAGGCTGAAGCGGACGGCGTGGACGTAACCCTGGAGTCCTGGGAAGACATGTTCCACGTCTGGCATTCCTATGCACCGATGCTGCCGGAAGGCCAGCAGGCGATAAACCGGGTAGGTGAGTTCATACGGAAGAAGATGAGGTGAGGGGGGACAAGAAATAGGAAACGTGAATCTTGTCAAATAATTCAATCTAATGGTGTAGTGCTATGACATTGTATTCAATACAGCAACCGGCTTTGTTCTGTACTAAGCGATGACTACGCACTCTGGTTCAAAGATATCCACATTATCGAACAAGCATATCTTGGTGATTTCATAGAATCTTGTGAGGCAGGACTACAGAGATTAGAGAGCATAATAAACGGATTACGTGATTGAGTATAAACGTTATATGGAACACAAATTAATTTGTAAATCTACGAACATACGCCCCGATAGCAAAGAGGATTGCAGTGTATCCTCCCCTATTGCTGCCACTCCACCACTACCTTCCCCTTGATACCGCCCCGTTCCCGGTATTCGGCTTCCACGGTCATTGAGACCGGTTTCAGTAGTGCTGCGAGGTCGTTGAGTATCCGGTTGACGGCGTGCTCCTGCAGGATTCCCACGTTTCGGAAGGATGTAAGGTAGTACTTTAGTGATTTCAGCTCCACCAGTAAGTCATGCGGGACGTAGCGTATTGTCAGGCGTCCGAAATCGGGCAGACCGGTCCAGGGGCAGACAGCCGTGAACTCTTCAGTCTCGTAAAATACCTCGGTTGCAGAGCCGGGATAGTCGAAGGGGATAGCCTCCAGCACTGCCATATCTATGGCTTCTTCCGATTGCACGTCAAACCGTTTCGTACCGTACTTATCTTCCGTCATAGTCCGTATTTTAACATGGTTTCCAAGCTGAGGCTAATATGTTAAACTCAGATGAATCCTGTTGTAGTTGTGAGTGATAGTGAGTAAGAGTAAATCTACTGTAGGGGCCGTGATTGTGGCTGCGGGCAGCAGCCAGAGGATGAACGGAGGAGACAAGCTGTTTACGCCGTTATGTGGTGAAACAGTACTGGCGCGCGTCATTACTGTTTTTCAGGGTTGTATAGCCATCGATCAGATAGTTATCGTCGTCCGTGAGGAAAAGGTGGAAGACGTAATCGAGCTCGTTACCGACCGTGAATGGTCGAAGGTGGTGGATGTCTGTGCCGGCGGTGAACGGCGGCAGGACTCGGTGCAGGCGGGACTGGACAAGATAAAAAAGTGCGATTTAACGGTTGTGCACGATGGTGCACGCCCGCTGGTGACGGCAAACGTGATTGAACGGGGACTGGAGGTAGCCCTCGATACCGAGGCAGCAGCCGCCGCAATGCCGGTGACGGATACTATCAAGGTGGTCGGGCCGGACGGAACGGTACATTATACCCCGTCGCGGGACAGCCTGTGGGCAGTACAGACGCCGCAGGTATTCCGGACAGAGTTGTTAAGAAAAGCGTACCGTCGAGTAAAAGAAGAGGTCTCCGACGATGCCACGGCAGTCGAGCAGTTCGGCCATCGCGTGGTGCTCTACCGTGGGTCGTACGACAATATCAAAATAACGACACCGGACGATTTTGTCCTTGCCGAAGCACTGTTGAAAAACAGGGGGTAACAGCGTGCGTGCTGGCATCGGGTATGACGTTCATTCCTTTACAGAGGGAGACCGGCTGGTGCTCGGGGGTGTGGAAGTCCCTTTTAAAAAGGGGCTGAGCGGCTGGAGCGATGCCGACGTGCTGACCCACGCAATAATTGACGCCCTTCTCGGGGCAGCCGCTCTTGGTGATATCGGGAGTCATTTCCCTCCCGGCGACCCGGCATACCGCGATATATCAAGCATGGTACTGCTGGCGAAGGTCAGGCAAAAGCTGGCTGAAAACGGCTGGACGACAGGCAATATAGACGCTACTATTGTAGCGGAACGCCCAAGGCTTGGTGCATATATTGACCCGATGAGACAGCGACTTAGTGAGATACTGGGTATCAGGGTTGAGCAGGTGAGTGTCAAGGCTACAACCTCGGAGCGAATGGGTTTCGTGGGCCGTGAAGAGGGAATAGCCGTCTGGGCGGTTGCCATGCTGGGAAAAACAGAAACGGAATAAGGAACTGGCATGAAGCTTACCAATACACTTTCAGGACAAAAAGAAGAATTCGTACCGCAGCGTGGTGAGGTTACCATGTATGTCTGCGGAGTTACACCGTACAGTGATTCCCACTTCGGGCATGCCATGAACCATATCATTTTCGATGTCCTGCACCGCTATTTAATGTTCCGCGGCTACAGAGTGAGGTATGTCCAGAACATTACCGATATCGAGGACAAGATTATCGACCGTGCGGCAAAACTGGGTATCAGCACCGAAGAGCTGGTAGCGAAGCACACCGAGAGCTACTTTGAAGATATGGATAACCTGAATGTCCTCAGGGCTGATTTTTACCCGAGAGCTACCGAGGAGATTGACGAAATAATTAAAGTGGTGAAAGGGCTGGTGGACAAAGGTTACGCATATCCCGCCGGGGGCAGCGTCTACTTCAGGGTCAGGAGTGTGCCCGACTACGGGAAACTGTCGCACCGCAGCCTTGATGCAATGGAAGTCAGTGAAGGTGCAGTTGGCAGTGAAGAGAAAGAGGACGCAATGGACTTTGCCCTCTGGAAGGTTACCAAACCGGGTGAGCCTGCCTGGGACAGTCCGTGGGGAATGGGACGGCCAGGCTGGCATATTGAGTGCAGCGTAATGTCGCTCAAGTACCTCGGTGACACCCTCGATATCCATGCCGGCGGACAGGACCTTGTCTTTCCCCACCACGAGAACGAGATTGCCCAGTCGGAGAGTTATACCGGTGTTAAGCCCTTTGCCCGGTACTGGCTGCACAACGGTATGCTGCAACTCCGGGAAGAGAAAATGAGTAAATCGCTGGGTAACCTGGTGACAATCAAGGAGGTACTAGCCAGGTACAGTGCTGATGCAATACGTATCTTTGTTCTTGGCTCGCATTACCGCGGACCGTTGACCTATTCCGAAGATGCGCTGGAAGCAGCGGAGAAGGGGGTAGAACGGTTGTGCTGGACTGCCAGTGACGAACGGGCCGCCGGTAAGAAGACCGGTAACGGGCTGGACACGGAACCGTTCCGGCAGCGGTTCATCGAGGTGATGGATGATGACCTTGGTACTGCCCAGGCGATAGCCACCCTTTTTGACCTTGCCAGGGAGATAAACCGGGCGTATGAAGCCGGATATGACGCTCCGGAGGCCCGGGATACGATTAGAGAGCTTGCGGGGGTGCTTGGCCTGACACTGCAGACACCGGAAATACAGTTTGTGGGTGCCGAGCCCTTTATCGAGTTGCTCATTTC